>CALGOL010000337.1 GCA_937960755.1 uncultured Azospirillum sp. | reverse complement strand
GCAAGCGCTCGCGCGGCGAACTGGTGCTGGACGCGCTGGACTTCGCCGACGCGGCCGAGGCGGCCGAAGCGCTGCGCGACCTCGACACCCGCGCCTATCGCCCGTTCAATCTGCTGCTAGCCGACAATCGCGACGCCTTTGTCGTGTCTCATCGTGGCGAGAACCTGACAAACCGCCCGAACGTCGCCGCCGCGCCGCCCGGCCTGCATATGTTGACCGCCTTCGATCTCAACGATCCCATCGACCCGCGGATCGTTCGTTATCGTGCGAAATTCGCCGAGAGCCCAGCGCCCGATCCAGCCGAACCAGCGTCGTGGCGGCCGTGGGAGGAATTGTTGTCCTCCCGACAATGGGACGGCGAGGCGGAGACCGGCGCGATGAACTTCAAGCTTTCCAGCGGCTTCGGCACGGTTTCATCCTCGCTGGCCGCCCTGCCCGCCCCCGGCGTCGCCGACAATCGGCCGGTCTGGCGCTTTTGCCCCGGCCGCCCGGACGAGGCGGCGTGGGGGGTTGTCCTATAACCGGACAAAATGTCGGGCTTTGTCGGGTTCGTCACAGGCCCGACAAAACCCTTCGCGACGCTTTGAATCGCAAAATGACGCTAAAACAAGGAGTTAACACGCAAGATCGAGTTGGCACGGCGCGTGCTTATAAAGGGGCATGGGCGGCGGCGAAGAAGCCGGCGCCAAGAGAGATCCTCCGGTACCTCATCAGGCATCCAAAGAAGGAGCACCCCTATGAGCCTGCGTCAGATTGCGTTCTACGGTAAGGGCGGCATCGGCAAGTCCACCACCTCGCAGAACACGCTCGCCGCTCTCGTCGAAATGGATCAGCGGATCCTGATCGTCGGCTGCGACCCCAAGGCCGACTCGACCCGCCTCATCCTGCACGCCAAGGCTCAGGACACCGTTCTGCACTTGGCCGCTGAAGCCGGCTCGGTGGAAGATCTGGAACTCGAAGACGTTCTGAAGATCGGCTACAAGGGCATCAAGTGCGTTGAATCCGGCGGTCCGGAACCGGGCGTCGGCTGCGCCGGCCGCGGCGTCATCACCTCGATCAACTTCCTGGAAGAAAACGGCGCTTACGACGACGTGGACTACGTGTCCTACGACGTGCTGGGCGACGTGGTCTGCGGCGGCTTCGCCATGCCGATCCGTGAAAACAAGGCCCAGGAAATCTACATCGTCATGTCGGGCGAAATGATGGCGCTGTACGCCGCCAACAACATCGCCAAGGGCATCTTGAAGTACGCCAACTCCGGCGGCGTGCGCTTGGGCGGCCTGGTCTGCAACGAGCGCAAGACCGACAAGGAATGGGATCTGGCCGACGCGCTGGCGAAGCGCCTGGGCACCCAGCTGATCCACTTCGTGCCGCGCGACAACGGCGTTCAGCACGCCGAACTGCGCCGCATGACCGTGATCGAATACGCTCCGGACAGCAAGCAGGCCGGCGAATACCGTCAGCTGGCTTCCAAGATCCATGCGAACAAGGGCAACGGCACGATCCCGACCCCGATCACCATGGAAGAACTGGAAGAAATGCTGATGGACTTCGGCATCATGAAGTCCGAAGAGCAGCAGCTCGCCGAGTTGCAGGCCAAGGAAGGCGCCAAGGCCTAATTTTGGTCTGGCGAGGAATTCGTTCCCGGCCGGTCGCGGCCGGACCGGGGACGCTTCCTCCTGAACAAATCCGTCTCGCGGGCCCCCCTCCCCCCATGCGCCCGCATTGAAGAATTCACGCAGGAGGCCGGCAGCTATGAGCCTGTCCACGAACCAGGACGTCGACGTGAAAGATCTCGTCGAGAAGGTCCTTGAAGCTTATCCCGAGAAGTCCCGCAAGCGTCGCGCCAAGCACATCAACGTGCTGGAAGCCGAAGCCAAGGACTGCGGCGTCAAGTCGAACATCAAGTCGATCCCTGGCGTGATGACCATTCGCGGCTGCGCTTACGCCGGCTCCAAGGGCGTGGTGTGGGGTCCGATCAAGGACATGATCCACATCTCCCACGGCCCGGTCGGCTGCGGCTACTACTCCTGGTCCGGCCGCCGCAACTACTACATCGGCGACACCGGCGTCGATAGCTGGGGCACCATGCACTTCACCTCGGATTTCCAGGAGAAGGACATCGTGTTCGGCGGCGACAAGAAGCTGCGCAAGGCGATTGACGAAATCAACGAACTGTTCCCGCTGGTCAACGGCCTGTCGATCCAGTCGGAATGCCCGATCGGCCTGATCGGCGACGACATCGAAGCGGTGGCGCGCGACAAGGCGGCGGAAATCGGCAAGCCGATCATCCCGGTGCGTTGCGAAGGCTTCCGCGGCGTTTCCCAGTCGCTGGGCCACCACATCGCCAACGACACCATCCGCGACTGGATCTTTGAAAAGACCGAGCCCAAGGCCGGCTTTGAATCGACCCCGTACGACGTCACGGTCATCGGCGACTACAACATCGGCGGCGACGCCTGGTCTTCCCGCATCCTGCTGGAAGAAATGGGCCTGCGCGTGATCGCTCAGTGGTCCGGCGACGGCACCCTGGCCGAGCTGGAAAACACCCCGAAGGCGAAGGTCAACCTGATCCACTGCTATCGCTCGATGAACTACATCGCGCGTCACATGGAAGAGAAGTTCGGCATTCCGTGGATGGAATACAACTTCTTTGGTCCGTCGCAGATCGCCGACTCGCTGCGTAAGATCGCCGCGCTGTTCGACGACAAGATCAAGGAAAACGCGGAAAAGGTCATCGCGAAGTACCAGCCGCTGGTCGACGCCGTGATCGCCAAGTACCGCACCCGCCTTGAAGGCAAGAAGGTGATGATCTACGTCGGCGGCCTGCGTCCGCGCCACGTGGTCGACGCCTATCACGACCTGGGCATGGAAGTTGTCGGCACCGGTTACGAATTCGCCCACAACGACGACTATCAGCGCACCCCGCACTATGTGAAGGAAGGCACGCTGATTTACGACGACGTCACCGCTTTCGAGCTGGAGAAGTTCGTCGAAGCCATCCGCCCCGACCTCGTCGCTTCGGGCATCAAGGAAAAGTACGTCTTCCAGAAGATGGGCTTGCCCTTCCGCCAGATGCACTCGTGGGACTACTCGGGCCCGTATCACGGCTATGACGGCTTCGCCATCTTCGCCCGCGATATGGACATGGCCATCAACAACCCCGTGTGGGGTTTGGTGACGAAGTCGCCGTTCTGATCCCGTCCCGGCTCTAGGAGTAAATGCTATGTCTCACCCCGTTTCTCAGAGCGCCGAGCAGGTCAAGGACCATATGACGCTCTTCCGGCAGCCCGAGTACAAGGAGCTGTTCGAGCGTAAAAAGGTCGAGTTCGAGTACGGCCACTCCGACGAGAAGGTCGCCGAAATCGCCGAATGGACCAAGACCAAGGAATACCAGGAAAAGAACTTCGCCCGCGAAGCCATCACCATCAACCCGACCAAGGCTTGTCAGCCGATCGGCGCGATGTACGCGGCGCAAGGTTTTGCTGAAACCCTGCCGTTCGTCCATGGTTCTCAGGGCTGCGTCGCCTATTACCGCACCCACCTGACCCGTCACTTCAAGGAGCCGAACTCTGCGGTTTCCTCGTCGATGACCGAAGACGCGGCGGTGTTCGGCGGCCTGAACAACATGATCGACGGCCTGGCGAACGCCTACGCCCTCTATAAGCCGAAGATGATCGCCGTGCTGACCACCTGCATGGCCGAAGTCATCGGCGACGATTTGGGCGGCTTCATCGTCAACGCGAAGAAGAAGGAAAGCGTTCCCGACGATTTCCCGGTTCCCTACGCCCACACCCCGGCCTTCGTCGGCAGCCACATCGTCGGCTACGACAACATGATGAAGGGCATCCTGTCGAACTTCTGGGACAAGGCGGAAGATTTCTCGGTCGAAAAGACCGAAGCGATCAACCTGATCCCCGGCTTTGACGGCTTTGCGGTCGGCAACAATCGCGAACTGAAGCGCATCTTCGGCCTGTTCGGCGTCAAGGCGACCATCCTGTCGGACGTTTCCGACAACTTCGACACCCCGGCGGACGGCGAATATCGCATGTACGACGGCGGCACCACCATCGAGGAAACCAAGGCGGCGCTGCACGCCAAGGCCACCATCTCGATGCAGGAATACAACACGCCCCAGACCTTGCAGTTCATCAAGGAAAAGGGCCAGGAAGTCGCCAAGTTCAACTACCCGATGGGCGTTGCGGCGACCGACGAATTCCTGGTGAAGTTGTCGGAACTGACCGGCAAGCCGGTGCCGGCGGAACTGAAGCTGGAGCGCGGCCGTCTGGTCGACGCTTTCGCCGACAGCCACACCCACCTGCATGGCAAGCGCTTCGCCATCTACGGCGATCCCGATTTCTGCATCGGCATGGCGCGCTTCCTCATGGAAATCGGCGCCGAGCCGGTGCACATCCTGTCCACCTCGGGTTCGAAGAAGTGGGAAAAGCAGGTTCAGAAGGTGTTGGACGGCTCGCCGTTCGGCGCGTCGGCCAAGGTTTACGGCGGCAAGGACTTGTGGCATCTGCGTTCGCTGATGTTCACGGATCCGGTGGATTACTTGATCGGCAACAGCTACGGCAAGTATCTGGAGCGCGACACCAAGACCCCGCTCATCCGTCTGACCTATCCGATCTTTGATCGTCACCACCACCATCGTTACCCGACCTGGGGCTATCAGGGCGCGTTGAACGTGCTGGTGCGCATCATGGACCGCATCCTGGAAGACGCGGACAACAAGACCAATTCGGTCGGCCAGACCGACTACTCTTTCGACCTGATCCGCTGATCCGGCTGGCGCCGTCCCGATCATCCCCTCCCGAAAAGGGCGGCGCCTTCGGTTCTTTTGGATCTGGTCAAGAAACAACCCGCGACGGGGAAACCCGCCCGCGGGTTGTTTTTGTTTGGGATGGTCCAAGCTGAAAATTTGAAACTTAGTGCACCGCCACACCCGTCTTAGGGGATCTCGGTCCTTGACTCTCATCTTAAGTGACGGTACAGTAGGGTGAGTGGTCGAGTGTTCGTGACGCCACGAATCCGTCAATCCTTAATTTGCAACGAAGGGTCTTAAGGAACAGCGACGTAGAGCCAGCCATTTCATCAGCGCTTCTTAACTGGCGTAAGCCGCTCTCAGTAAGATTGCGCCGAAAAGATTTGGCCTACCGGCAGTCAGTCGATGTCCGCACAGAACCGGTTCGTTGCTGGAAATAAAAAATGTCAGACGCCTACCTTCCAGAACAGACTCCTCCGGCATCGCCGGCCACCACGTCGCAGAACCTGATCGTTGTACATGAAGAAGGGTTGGACGACGCGGCCTTGCGCCGAGTTCTCGCTCCCTTCGCAAATGCTCGCCAAGTTTCCGGCATCGCGGCGGCGGCGGCGTCGGACGAAGCGGACGAGGATTTTGAGCGCCTTACGGGAGCCATGGCCCAATCTGCGGTCAGAAGCGGTTAAAACCACATAAATTTATTCTTTTCGCTGCGCCTTGACGACCAGGGCGCAGTTCTGATTGATTCGCAAAACGTATGGCAGTCATGGCTAAAGTCGACATTCCCCCGGACTTAACCGCCACGTTCAAGCAATTATCTAAACTGCTTGCACAGGCGGTTGATCGATTCAGCCACGAGCATCCGGCCTACTCCCCGCTAACCATGATGGACAATAAAATTGTCCACGAATGCGTGGCGAGAGCCAGCGTGACGCTCCGCGAATACAACATGAATGGGGAAAAACTGGAAGGGAAAGCCGGCGATCAAGGTCATGTTTCCGCACCCAACCATTTGAAGGAGGCGGGCCACTATGCGTATTGGATCACGAAACTAAAGCCGTTGCGATTAGTGAACTTCGGCATGATCGGCGCCGTCCTGGATCGCCGAAACATTTCATATGACAAGGCGCGTCTTAATAGTTTCAATGGCGCGCGCGAACACATCACCGTGCTGTTAAATGAGTATGCCGCATTTTTTATCGCAGCCAAAATAATCCGATCCTCGGAAAAGCAAATATTGGAAAGAAAACTTAAGGAAATGCAGACTGAAGGCGTTGCAGCTGAGAGGCAGGACGCCTCGAAAAAGGAGTTTTCCGATGCAATGCATCAAGCATCGCTGAAGGCGGGTCTGATGAGCGATAATATTTTAGACTCTCTACGTTACGATACTCACTCCCCTAACTCATTGGCGTTGCTTTTCGAATCTCTATTTAGCACTGGAATTGCTCGAAAGCCGTGATGCTTGGCGTCCATGATCGTCGCTCTCTTCAAACACTCGCTTAATTCTTCAGCCCCAGCACGGTTTGAGTCATTTCGTCGGCTGTGGTCACCACCTTGGAGTTAGCGGAATAGGTGCGTTGGGCGACGATCATCGTGGTGAATTCCTGCGATATGTCGGTGTTCGACTGCTCCACCGCGTTGGCCACCAGCGCCGCGCCGACTGTCGCCCGATCATCCGTCGCCGACACCAGCGACGAAACCGTCTTCGAGCCGAACTCCTTAAACTGCAATTCGCCCGAATCCGCCGTCACGTTGTAGGCGTTGCCCGACACGGCGTCCAAACCCTGGGCGTTGCGCACGTAGCCATTGGGAATGCGATAGAAATCGCGGGTTTCGCCGCCGCGGTAGGTCGCGCGGATGTAGCCGTCGTCGGTTAGCTGCACTTCGCTCAACGTGTCGGCGACGATGCCGTCGGTGCTATTGGAGAATGAGGTGCTGCCCGTTGTCCCGGTCGCCGTGACAGCGAGGCCCGTCGCGCGATTGTACGCGCCGACGTTCAGCGCCACCGCGCCGAAGTTGCCGCCCAACGCCATCGCCATGTTGACGGCTTCCCCGTCGGCGCCGCCGGTCGGCGCCCCGCCAGGGCCAAAGTTAAGGCTGCCCAGCAACGTCGGCGTCGCCGAGACGCCGGGCGCCGCGGTTCCGTCGCCATACTTCACGCTGGTCTGATAGATTTCCCATGTCGTGCCCAGCACCGGATCGTCGGCGGTCTTAATCATCGACAGACCAACGGCGGCGGGTTTACCCGTCGCGTCAACCGCGGTGACGGTGGTCTTAACCGGATCGACGGTGGTCAAATCCCCCGACGCCGACAGGCCCTGATCGACCGACAACGACGCTTTGACAGACACCTCGGTCGAGCCTTCAAAGTACCCCGCCATGTCGTCCATCGACACCAACTCCAACTGGTTGACGCTGGTGACGGCGGCGGGCGTCTGTCCGGCGGTCAACCGTTGGCCCAGCAGGGCGCGGCCGGCGCTGTTGACCAGATGCCCGTAGGCGTCAGGCGAAAAGTCGCCGGCCCGGCTCAACTCCGGCGGATTGCCCGCGTCGGTCAGCTCATCCGATGTCGCCTGTCGGTCGCCGAAGGCGTTGTCGACATCCTGCACGATGAAGAAGCCGTTGCCGACAATCGCCGCGTTAGTGGTGACGCCAGTCTGCGCGACGGTCCCTTGGCGGTCCGCCAACAGACGTTGCGAACCCTGCACGCCGGCGCCGTCGAAAAACCGGCCGAACTTGTCGTTAACGCGAAAATCAGAAAACTGCGCTTCCGACCGCTTGTAGCCGTTGGTGGTGGCGTTGGCCACGTTGTCGGAGATCACCGACAGGGCGTTGCTCTGGGCCACCAGCCCGGAAACGCCGTTGGAAAAAATTCGGTTGATCGACATGGCGCGGCTCCGGTCAAACGGAATAACGGCGGTTGCGGTCGGCGAGGTCTGCTGAACGCGCCGACGCCCATTGTCAAAGCAAACCACAGGCCAACTCAGAACATAACTTTATATCAATAACTTAGAATGGCGCCCCTCGCGGCCGCCGCTATCGGCCGCGGCAAAAATTGCCGCAATCCTCTTGCCGGAGCTCTTTTCTTGCCGGTCAAGCTGCGGCATTGTCGACCATCAAGCCGCCGCGACTGAAGGAATTCCCCATTGCCCGCCTCGCTCATCGATGACGCCGCCGCAACCATTCCGCTAATCGCCTTGACGAAAGAAAACTTCGTCCGATGGCGGGACGAGGCCCCGGCGGCGTGGCGCGACTGGCTGGCCGCCGTTGGTTTCCAGGGCGACGCCGGAACCTTCGCCGCCCTGCCCGCGGCTGA
>CALGOL010000336.1 GCA_937960755.1 uncultured Azospirillum sp. | reverse complement strand
CGAGATTACAAGGTGACTGGAGTTCAGACGTGTGCTCTTCCGATCTGCCTTGATGAGCGATTTGCACATGCATGGGCTGACGGAATCCGCCAACGACGCCGAAGCGCTGCAATGGAGCGCCGAGCGGCTGGCCGGCCGGCTCGAGGCGTTGATGGATTACGCCCGCATCGAAGCCGGGCGCGGCGAGCTTTGCTTGCAGGATTTCGACGTCGCCCGGCTGCTGGTGGAGACGCGCGAGCGCATGACGGCGCAAGCCGACCTGCACGGGCTGACCTTAACCGCCGCCCCAGCCGCGGATGTCGGCGGCATGCATTCCGACTTCGCCAAGGTGCGCCAAGCCTTGCTGAATTTGGCGGATAACGCTTGCGTGCATTCCCGCGGCGCGACGGTCACGCTAAGCGCCGAACGGGTGACGCGCGACGGCCGCGCCTGGGTGGTGTTTTCCGTCACCGACGACGGCGTCGGTTTTCCGGCGACGCGCGCGGCGGAACTGTTCCGTCCCTTCGCCAGGGGCGCCGCGAAGTCGCCGGAAAGGGGCGCAGGGCTGGGGCTGACCCTGGCGGCGCACTACGTCGCCATGCTGGGCGGCGAGTTGGAGGTGGCGTCGGCGCAAGGCCGCGGCGCGCGCTTTTCCCTGCTGTTGCCGGCGGTTTTCATGCCGGAAGATGAGACCCGCCAGCTCAAGGCCCGCATCGGCGAACCCGGCGGCCGGCTCGGCGCGCCCTTGGCGCTGCTGGAGGGCTGAAGGCCGCTTGGCCTCGAACGCCAGCGGCCGTCCCTGCCGACCGTTGACGTTACGCCGTGCGGATGCCGCGCAGGAACTTGTCGACGTCCTGCGACAGTTCGGCGGCGCGGCGCGACAGTTCCCCTGACGCCGCCAGCACTTGGCTTGACGCCGAACCGGTGTGCTCCGCCGCGTCGATCACCGCGCCCAGCGCGTTGGAGACGTCGCCGGTGCTGAACGCCGCCTCCTGCACGTTGCGGGAAATCTCCCGCGTCGCCGAGTCCTGCTGACGCACCGATTCGGCGATGCCGCCGGCCAGCGCGTAAAGCCGGTTGATGACCTCCGTCACCCCTTCAATCGCCCCCACCGCTTGCGCCGTCGCCGCCTGCATGCCGGAAATCTGCTCGCCGATCTCTTCGGTCGCTTTGGCGGTCTGATTGGCGAGGTTTTTCACTTCCGACGCCACCACGGCGAAGCCTTTACCCGCTTCACCCGCTCGCGCCGCCTCGATCGTCGCATTCAGCGCCAACAGGTTGGTTTGGCTGGCGATCGAGGTGATGAGGTGGATGACCTCGCCAATGCGCTTGGCGGCTTCCGACAGGCCTTGCACCGTGCGGTTGGCGCCTTCGGCGCGGCCCACCGCTTCGGTGGCGATGGTGGACGAATCCTCCGCCTGGCGAGCGATTTCCTGAATCGACGCCGACAGCTCCTCCGTCGCGCCGGCCACCGCCTGGACATTGCCGCTGGCGCGGTCGGCGCTGAGCGACGAAGCCCCGGCCTTGGCGCTGGTCTGCTCGGCCAGCGCGGTCATCGAACGCGCCGTGCCGTCCAACTGCTGCGCCGCCTCGCCCACCGCGGTCAGCACCGCCGAGACGTTGGCGTCGAACTGCGCCACCAATTGATCGATATGGGCGACGCGCTTTTCCTTGGCGGCCTGTTCGGCGCGCTGCGCCGCCTCCAGCCGGCGTTGATCCTGGGCGTTGCGCTTGAAAATCTCGACCGCTTGCGCCATGCCGCCCAGCTCGTCGCGCCGCTCCAGTCCGACGCTCGGCGCGGTCAAATCGCCCTCCGCCAGCTTTTTCATCGATCCCACCATGGCGACGATGGGGCGGGAAATGGCGCGCGACAGCAGCAGCGACAACACGATCCCCACCGCAACCCCCAGAATGGTGGCGACGATGGTGATGTTGAGCAAATTATTCGACGTATCCTGCGACGCCGCCCGCATCTCGGCTTTTGAGCCGCCGTATGATTTTTCCAGCCGGGTGATGCCGGCGCGAATCGCCGCCGCGTTGTCCACCATCTGGGCGATCATGCCATTGCGGCTCTTAACCGCCTCTCCCAACCGGCGGGCGCCATCGACATAGCCTTCCACCGAAGCGCGCGTCGTCTTTAATGTCGCGGCGAGGGATTCGGCGCCTTCCTGCTCCAGCGCGATCAGTCCCAAAATCAGCGCCCGCTGTTCGCCGCCTAAGTGCTCCAGTTCGGCCGGATCATTCGAATCGCGGAAACGGGCGACGTAGAAACGCATCCCCATGGCGCGCTCCATCGCTTCGGTGGCGACGGCGGCGGTTTCGGCGGCGCCGCTGGCGGCGAATTCCGCCCGCGCGCTCTCCAGGCCCTCAAGAATCGCCGCGCCGGCTTCCGTCAAGCCGTCCTCCAGTTTGCGCAGATCGGCGCGCGACGCGATGATTTTATCGAATAAATCGGCGTTGGCGTTCAACAGCCCGCGCAACGCCTCCGCTTCGCCGCGCCGCGTCGGCGCGATGCGGTCGACCGTCGCGTCGGCGACGCGGCCGGTTTCTTTGCGCTGGTCGGCGACGCGAACCCACTGCTTGTCCGACGGGGCCGCGAGGTAATTGCTCATCTCCAGACCGACCGCCAGGGCCGCCACCTGTAGCGCCGCGGCGGATTCCATTTCGTCCGCCAACATCTGGTAGGAATCGAGCTGCCGGCTTAGCGACCCGACCGAATAGTTGCCGATGAAGCCGCCGACCAAAAGCAGGCACAGCACCACGCCGAAGCCGGCGCCGATTCGCGTCGCCATGCTGCCGAATTGGAAACTGTTCATTGATGGCGCTCCCTGGGCTAAAGACGGAAACGAAATATAATTTCCATGTCGGCGACGGCGCGAACGAGGGCCGGGAACAAAGCCGCACAGGAGGAATGCATAATACGTCCGTAAAATAACGGCAATATTTCAACTAACGTCGGTCAAGCCGAGAGGGGAGACTTTCGGATGATGGCGCGCGTCGACAAGCGGCGCGCCCGAACAAAAGAAAAAGCCCGGCAAAAAGAAAAGGCCCGGATTGCTCCGGGCCTTTCCCTTATCAGTCCGCTGTGACGGCCCGTTGTCGAATTACGACGACGGGGTGATCGAGCGGTTCAGCACCTGAGCGCGACGGTTGGAAGGCTCACGAACGCCGTCCTTGGTCTTCACCAGCAGGGTGGTTTCGCCCTTGCCTTCGGTGGTGACGTTGGCGGCGGCGACGCCCTTCTTCACCAGCGCATCCTTAACGGAGGTGGCGCGGCGTTCAGACAGACGCTGGTTGTACGCCGGCGACCCCGAGGTGTCGGTGTGGCCGATGACGTGGATGCGGCTGTCCTTGCCCCAAGCAGCGACGGCGTCGCCCAGGGTCTTATCGGCGGCCGGGGTGACGTTCGACTTGTTCCAGTCGAAGAACACCAGGTATTCGGCCTGCGGCTTCATCGCCGCGCCAGCGCACTTGTAGCTGTCCTTGTGCAGGACCAGGCCGTCCTTATGAACGACCGGGGTGTCGCCCTTGCTCTGCAGCACAGAGTTGCACCAGCCGCTCATGTCTTGAGCCATAGCGGGAGCGGCCAGCAGCCCGGCGGCAACCAGAGCGGCCGAGGCCAGCCCGAAACGGAAACCCATCTTCATTATCCTGTCCTCCAGTTCTTGCGTCGGCAAAAAGCTGCTTCGCGCTCACGAATCAACGCGGGCATGCCTTAGTAGCCGGGCCCAACGCTCGTCAACGCCGTCCCCATCATCCATAGAACAATTGGCGGGCGTCGTCATCCTCAGGATATGTCGAAAAGCCAGCGGCTTGGAGAGTTTTCACCCAAGTGTGGCATTTCCGCCGCCCCCGTGTCGCTCCGGCAACGCGGCGTTAAAGCGCGGCGCTGCGGTATTGCGCCGCCAGCGCGGCGTAATGCAGCGCAGACTCGGGAAAATAAGCGATTTCCGCGTCGCGCAGCGGGCGCGACGGCTTGGCCGGGCTGCCGGCCCACAATTCGCCGGTCGCCACCCGCTTTCCCGGCGTCACCAAGGCCCCGGCGGCGACCATCGCCCTCGACTCGACATAACTTCCGTCCATCACGCAGGCTTTCATGCCGATGAAACAGCCCGATTCGAGGGTGCAGGCGTGCAGAACCGCCATGTGGCCGACGGTGATGTCGTCGCCGATAAAGGTTCCCTGGCCTTTGGCGGCGACGTGAATCACCGTGGCGTCTTGAATATTGGTGCGGGCGCCGATGCGGATGACGTTGACGTCGCCGCGCACGACGCAGCCGTACCAGATCGACGATTCGGGGCCGATTTCCACGTCGCCGATGACGACGGCGTTCTCCGCGATGAACGCGGTGGGGTGAATGCGCGGCAGGACGCCGTTGTAAGGCAGAATCAGCGGCATGGGGCGGGCCTTCGGGCGAAGAATCGGGATGGGGAGAATCCGCGCCGCCGACTTTATCTGTCAAGCGTCATCAGGCGCGCTCAGGGCAATCGCTTGAGAACGAGGGGGATTCCGGTACGGGGCTTGCTGTGATTCA
>CALGOL010000335.1 GCA_937960755.1 uncultured Azospirillum sp. | reverse complement strand
GCGGCGGCCAGATCGGCGACCTTCTCCCCGGCGGCGACCAGCACATGGACGTCGCCGCCCACCTGTTTGGCCGCGGCGACGGCGTTGAGCGTGGCGGGTTTCAGCGCGCCGTCGGCGATTTCAGCAATGACGAGGGTTTTCATGGCTCAGATCACCTTGGCTTCGTTCTTCAGCTTGTCCACCAGCGCCGCGACGTCGGCGACCTTGACGCCGGCTTGGCGGGAGGCGGGCTCGACCACCTGCAAGGTCTTCAGCCGCGGGGCGATATCGACGCCCAGGCTGTCGGCCTTGATGGTCTCCAGCGGCTTCTTTTTCGCCTTCATGATGTTGGGCAGGCTGGCGTAGCGCGGCTCGTTGAGGCGCAGGTCGGTGGTGACCAGCGCCGGCAGCTTGACCTCCAGCGTCTCCAGCCCGCCGTCGATTTCGCGAGTGACGGTCAACGCGCCGTCGCCGACCACAAGCTTGGAGGCGAAAGTCGCCTGACCCCAGCCCAGCAGCGCCGCCAGCATCTGGCCGGTCTGGTTGCTGTCGTCGTCGATGGCCTGCTTGCCCAGCAGGACGATTTGCGGCTGTTCCTTGTCGATCACCGCTTTCAGCAGCTTGGCGACCGCCAGCGGCTGAAGTTCTTCACCCGACTCCACCAGCACGCCGCGGTCTGCGCCCAGCGCCAGCGCGGTGCGGATGGTTTCTTGCGCTTGGGATACCCCCAGCGAGACGACGACGATTTCCGAAACCTTGCCGGCTTCCTTCAGCCGAACCGCTTCTTCGACGGCGATTTCATCAAAGGGGTTCATCGAGAATTTGACGTTGGCGGTTTCAACGCCGGTCTTGTCAGCTTTGACCCGAACCTTGACGTTGTAATCAACCACCCGCTTGACCGCGACCAGGGCCTTCATCGCTTAAATCTCCTTCGCCGCTTGGCGCAGCATGAATTTCTGGATCTTGCCGGTGGAGGTCTTCGGCAGCGACTGGAAGACCACGGTGCGCGGCGTCTTGAAATGGGCCATGTGCTGGCGGCAGAAGGCGATGATGTCGGCTTCGGTGGCGGTGGAGCCTTCTTTCAGCGCGACGAAGGCGCACGGCGTCTCGCCCCACTTCTCATCCGGCCGGGCGACCACGGCGGCCTCCATCACGTCGGGGTGACGATAAAGCACGTCTTCGACTTCGATCGAGGAGATGTTTTCGCCGCCGGAAATGATGATGTCTTTCGAGCGATCCTTGATCTCAATATAGCCGTCCTCATGCCACACCGCCAGATCGCCGGTGTGGAACCAGCCGCCTTGGAAGGATTCTTCGGTGGCCTTGGCGTTCTTCAGGTAGCCCTTCATGACGTTGTTGCCGCGCATGAAGATTTCGCCCATGGTCTGGCCGTCGCGCTTCACCGGCTCCAGCGTGCCGGGGTTGGCGACCATCAGCCCTTCCAGCATCGGACCGCGCACGCCTTGGCGCGCCTTCAGCGTCGCCTTGCCGTCAATGTCCAGCCCGTCCCATTTGGCGTGCCAGACGCATTGCACCGCCGGGCCGTAGGTTTCGGTCAGGCCGTAAACATGGGTGACTTCCCAGCCCATGCGCTCGGCCCCGGCGATGATGGAGGCGGGCGGGGCGGCGCCGGCGGTCATCACCTTGACCTTGTGCTCAATGCCCGCCTTCATTTCGGCCGGCGCGTTGTTAATCATGTTGAGCACGATGGGCGCGCCGCAGAAATGGCTGACCTTTTCGTCGCGGATGGCGGCGAGGATGGCGTCCACCCGCACGGCGCGCAGGCACACCGCCGTGCCGGCGGTGACCGCCAAGGTCCACGGGAAGCACCAGCCGTTGCAATGGAACATCGGCAGGGTCCACAGGTAGACCGGGCCGTCGCCCATGCTCCACGACAAGGCGTTGGACACGGCGTTCAGATAGGCGCCGCGATGGTGGTAGACCACGCCCTTGGGGTTGCCGGTGGTGCCGGAGGTGTAGTTGAGCGCGATGGCGTCCCACTCGTCGGCCGGGCCGGTCCAGGGGAAATCGGCGTCGCCGCTTTCCAGCACCGCTTCATAGGTGGTTTCACCGAACAATTCGCCGCCGACGTACTGCGGATCGTCGATGTCGATCACCGGGATCGGGTTCTTCATCTTGGCGACGGCGGGCTTGCCGATCTTGGAGAATTCCCGGTCGCAAACCAGAACCTTGGCTTCGCCGTGTTCAAGAATAAAGGTGACGGCTTCGGCGTCGAGGCGGGTGTTTACGGCGTTCAAGACCGCGCCGGCCAGCGGCACGGCGAAATGCGCTTCGAACAATTCCGGCGTATTGGCGGCGAGGAAGGCGACGGTGTCGCCCTTGCCGATCCCGCGCTTGGTCAAGGCGGAGGCGAGCTTGCGGACGCGGACCGCGGTTTCGGCCCAGGTGCGGCGCACCGAGCCGTGGACGACGGCGGTGCGGTCGGGCCACACGGCGGCCGCGCGCTCCAGAAAGGTGAGCGGCGTCAACTGGACGAAGTTGGCGTCGTTTTTGTCGAGGTGCAGGTCGTACGGATTTTGGGCGCTCATTTGACCGCTTCTTCCCCTTTACGTTAACGGCCGCCACGTTTCCCGTAGCGTTGGCATAGGGGTTTAGCGGGTGGGTTTTGCCCAAGTTTCTCCCAATTGTGACGAATTGTAATAGGGGCGGATTTTTTTTGGGCGCATCAGGCGCTGGGCAGATGCAAACCGATCACCCCTTCCAATTCGGCGTCTTGCAGCCGGGCGCCGCGCATAACGGCGTCGGTCAGATCGGCGTCGGTCAGATTGGCGCCGCGCAGATCAGCCCCCGACAAGTCGGCGCCGCGCAGCAACGTGCGGGACAGGTTGGCGCCCTTCAAATCGCAAAGGACGAGTCGGGCGCCGATCAGTCGCGCCGCCTCCAGGTTCGCCGGCCAGCGGGTGGTTGTGCTGGCGCCCAAATCCATGCCGCCGATACGCGCGCTGCTGAGATCGGCGGCGTTGAGCGTGGCGCGGCTGAGGTTGGCGCCGCGCAAGTCGGCGCTCGACAAATCGGCGGCGCGCAGGTCGGCGCAGCTTAAATCGGCCATCGCCAGACAGGTTTCCGACAGCACGCATTCCGTCATCACGGCGAAGGAAAACATCCCGGCGGACAAGTGCAGGCCGTTGAGCTTTTCGCGGGAGATGTCGGCGCGGGTGAAATCGGCGCGCTTGCCTTCCCGGCCGCCCGACGCGACCCAGGCCAAATGGGACGTCACGATGTCGCGCAGTTTGCCGTGCAGGTCTTCGATCCGCCGCGGGATCGTCGCGTCGGCGGTGTCGGCTTTTGAAATGTCGGTCATGTCCAGCACCACGCCGGTCAAATCGGCGTTGCGCAAAATGGTGTTGGTCAAGCGGGTGCGGGTCAGAATGGCGCCGTGCAGGATCGCGCCGCTGAGATTGGCGTCGCTGAGATCCGCCCCTTCCAGCGTCGCGCCGGTAAAATTGGCGTTGGAAAGATCGGCCCGCATCAATCGCACATTGCGTAAAACGGCGTCGGTGAAATCGGTCTGCCGGATGAAGGAGTTGCTTAGCTTCGCCTGGGTCAGGTCGGCGCCCTGGGCCGACGCTCCGCCCATTTCCGACCGGCCAGTACGGTGTTTCATCATGATGAGTTCGCCGCCGATGCCCGGCGTCATCATCACGCCGTCGCGTAAATCGGCATCCACCAACGACGATTCGTCCAGCCGCGCGCCCGTCAACAGCGCGCCGCGCAGATCGGCGCGCCGCAGGTTGGACTTTTCGACCACCGCCTGACGCAGGTCGGCGGCGAAAAGATTGGCGTGGGTGAGATCGGTTTCCCGCATGACGCAGCCATGCAGATCAGCGCCCGACATATCGCAGTCGGTCAGATTGCGGCCGGAAAAATCCAGAAACGACAGATCGCGAAATTTCAACGACGCGCGGGCGCCGCCGGCGCGGCGCTCAAGAAAAGCTTCGTGCAGGTCAAGGAGTTGATCCAACTCGCCTTGACGCCCGGTGAGCATGGAGCGCGACGGCGGACGCAAGCGGGACGATTTTGTCGACGAACGCTTGGGAAGCTTCGCCATGCCGCGACTCCTTGATAACAAATCAACGTGCCAACAGAGGTAATGTTACAAATGGTGTCGCCAAGCCCCATCCCTATCGGCGCCGAAAAAAGTCTGTGGGCGTAAGAAACGGATTGAGACAAACTGACCGACTTGTCAGCCGAGTCGAGGGCTTCGCCAAGCGGAGCGGGGAGGGGCGGCGAGGGCCGAAGCGGCGCCGCCGGCGCGGATAGCGCTGAAAGCGGCCCGCAGCCTTTGCTGCTCTTGATCTTGATCATGCCGCGACAAATTTGCGCCGATCTGTCGCAGCATTCGCCTTGCCTTCGCCACAGTCCGCCGTCATCTTCGCCTTCGTCTCGGGAACGGGTCGCTGCGGTCGCGTTTGGGGTTGGCCTAGACGGCGATTTGTGTATGCTGCGCCACGCTTTCCAGGCCGGCGGGGCCGGTCCAAAACACAAAAGGAAGAAGCCGATGATGAAGTCGAT
>CALGOL010000334.1 GCA_937960755.1 uncultured Azospirillum sp. | reverse complement strand
GTCAAGCGTGACATATCCGACTCACCTGCACACAGCCAGCGTTGAACGACCCTGCTGATGGCCCCGTCCGACTACGGGTGCGGTTTGGGGAAGCATGCGTTGATGACGAAGTGTTCGGTGACGCCGATTGTTCCATGAGTTATTATGGTCTGGCGTAGGTTGGCGCGCTAATGACCGCTGGGAGCTGGTTTGAATATGGCTGTGGCCGACGATCCCGTCCTGAGCCGATTCCGTTCGACGCTCGCCGAGCTTTACGGCGAGCGCGTGGAGCGCGTCGTGCTCTACGGATCGCGGGCGCGCGGGGAAGCTGGGCCGGATTCCGACTATGACGTGCTGGTGTTCCTGAAAGATTTTGGGATTCGTGACCGGCACAATGAAATCAAGCGGCTTTCCCGTATCGCCGCCGACATTATCGCCGATACGGGGGCGTTGGTGTCGGCGCTGCCCTATCCGGCGAGGGCCTACCTTGAGTCCACGCCATTGATGCATGAGGTGCGCCGCGACGGGGTGAATCTGTGACGACGGAAGAAGCGGCGCTTTACCTGAAAAAGGCTTGGTGGCATTTGGCGAGCGCGCGAGTCATCGCTCAACAGGGCATTCCGGAAATCGCCGCCCGCGAGGCGTATTACGCCGCATTTCAGGCGGCGGAAGCGTTGATCTTTCAACGGACGGGGAAAATCGCCAAAACCCACAAAGGGGTTCACGGGGAATTTGCTCGGCTGGTGAAAGACGATCCGCGGATTGATCGCGCTCACCTCTCCTTTCTCAGTCAGTCATACGCCTATAAGGCGATATCCGACTACGAGGTCGGCCCAATGGCGCAGGTGCTTCCCGACGACGCTTTGGACACCATTGAGAGCGCCGAAAAATTTGTGAACTGCGTTGATACGTGTTTGCGGGAGAAACTTTAGGTCCCTTCACCTCACCCCATCCCGCCTTTCGCTTGATCCCTGATGGCGTCAAGAATGGCGTGGGCGATGGGCGGCAGCAGCGCGCCCTCGCGCAAGGTCAAACCAATGCGCCTTGTGGTGCGGCCCAAGGCGACCGGCAGTTCGGTCACCACGCCGCTTTCAATCTCCACCTGCAATTGGCGCGGCGACATGGCGGTCAGCATGTCGGATGAGCGCAGCAATTGCCGCACCATCGCCAAGTCGCCAGTCTCCACCGAGGCGGCGGGCGGGCTGAAGCCCAACTCGGCGAAGGAATCGTCAATCACCCGCCGCCCCGGCGCATCGGGGCGGGGCAAAATCCATTGCTCGTTCAACAGGCTTTCCAGCCGGATTTCCGCCCTGCTCGCCAAGGGATGGCCGGCGCGCGCCATGATGCCGATACGGTCGCTGAACAAGGCTTCGGTGATGAGGCCCGGCGTTTGCGGCCGCAGCGCGCCGAAGACGATGTCGATATCGCCGGCGGCGAGCCCCGACACCAGCGCGTCATAGGGCGCCTCCACCATGCGTACGCGGATTTTCGGCAGATGAGACAGCGTGCCGGCGATGGCGGTCGGCACGATATGGGTGCGGCCGAGCGGCAGCGCGCCGATAATCACCGTGCCTTGCTGAGTGCCGGCCAGCGCCGATAAATCGGCCTCCATGTGGCGCAGTTCGGCGAAAATGCGCTTGCCCGCCGCCACCAGCTTGCGCACCGCGTCGGTCGGCGCCATGCCCTTGGGCAGGCGGTGAAACAGCGGCTGGCCGACGCCGGCCTCGATCCGCGCCA
>CALGOL010000333.1 GCA_937960755.1 uncultured Azospirillum sp. | reverse complement strand
AAGTCGGCCACTGTTCCGGCCGCGGTCGCCGCCGCCCCGGCCCCGGCTCCGGTCCCGGCGGCGGAGTGATTGGGGTTCGAGCGCCGCATTGACTCTCTGGCGATTGGGACTTAAATTATGAATTGAGGTTAGCAATTGCGCATCGTCGGGGCGGCTCGCCAGTATTTGGGCTCCCGCGCTTTGGCTGAAAGAGGTGCTGGCTCTCTTTCCTGACAGGGCTGATCTTAAGAGATCACTTTCCAACCCCATCGTGCTAAGGAAGGGCTGCGACTGTCACTCAGAAAAGGCCCCCGTCAGGGGGCCTTTTCTATTCTGCCGACCAAGACGCCGTGGGCTTGTTTCCTTGGATAGGCTGTTATGACGGAGTAAGCTAAAGACGGGTCTTGCAACGGTCTGTGCTCAATAATTAGCAAGCCGATTGAACTTTTTAATATTGCCAATCGTGGGTTTTTCAGGAATGAAAATTCACAGTATATCGGTGTATTTATTTTAATAATGTCGATAACGTATCTTATGACATCATCCTGATTGATGTAGCCAAGTTTACTTAGATCTCTTTTGTGCGCTTCCCATATGTGAACAATCCCGAATCCGTTTTGCGGACCTCGATGAACGCCGAATTTGAGGTAGATTTCTCCGCCGGGAAGACCATGGGGAAGCGTGTCGGGAACCGCGCCAAAGGAGAATCCGCCGTTCGTGTGTGGAATAAGGCTGTTCGGCTTCAATGCGGCGCTCATAAACTAGACATCCGTTTACGTCGAAACGTCGAATGGCGGCCCGTTCGACGTTTCGGCGTAAATTTGGTCAGAAGCTCGCCTTGCCGCCGTGCGCCGCCGACCAGCCGACGGGATCGTGCAGGAACTTCTCCACCTCGTCCAAGGTGGCGGTGTCGAAATAGCTTTTGGTTCGCGCCACCTTCAGCACGTCCCACCAAGTGCATAAGGCGTTGAGCCGCACGCCGGCCTGGGCCATCGTCTCCACCGACTGCGGGAAGATGCCGTAGTGGAAAATGACGAAGGCTTCGGTGATGACGCCGCCGGCTTCCCGCACCGCGTTGATGAAGTTGATCTTGGAGGCGCCGTCGGTGGCGAGGTCCTCCACCAGCAAAATCCGCGCGCCGTCTTCGAACGTCCCTTCAATCTGGGCGTTGCGGCCGAAACCTTTGGGCTTCTTGCGGATGTAGAGCATCGGCAGGTTCATCCGCTCCGACATCCAGGCGGCGAAGGGGATGCCGGCGGTCTCGCCGCCCGCCACCGCGTCGAAGGCTTCATAGCCGGCGCGGCGGTTCATCAGATCGACGCCGAAATCCATCAGCGCGGCGCGGGCGCGCGGGAAGGAGATGATGCGCCGGCAGTCGGTGTACACCGGGCTGGCCCAGCCCGAGGTGAAGATGAACGGCTTTTCGGCGTTGAAGTGCAGCGCCTTGATGTCCAGCAGAATGCCGGCGGCCAGTTCGGCGATGCGGGCTTCTTCGGGGGTTTGCTGCGGCTGGGTCATGGCGGGCGCTCGCTCCGGCGGGGTTAAGGACGCCTGGGTTTTACGCCGGACGCCCCCCGCAAGGCAATCAGCTTGCCCTGTCAGCTTGCCGGGACGGAATAGAGCGCCGCCGCCGGGCGCGGTTTCGCGGTCTTGTCGGCGGCGTCCCTGTCGGCGTCGTCGTTGTCGGCGGCGTCGTTGTCGGCTTTGACCACCAGCGACAGATAGCGCAGGCAACTGACGCGCAGGAACGACGCCAGATTGGGAACCTCGCCGCGGTGCTCGACCAATTCATCATAAAGCTTGGCGATAAGCTGGTTCGTCGTCATGCCGTCGCGGGCGGCGATTTCCGCCAGCACGTCCCAGAACAGCGATTCCAGCCGGATGGTGGTCGCCTGACCGTGGATGCGCACCGAGCGCGAGCGCGGTTCGTAAAGGGTGGGATCGGCCTTGACGTAGATTTCGCACATCGCACGGTCTCCTTGGCGCGGTCTCCTCGAACGGCCAGCACGAACGGGGCGGCGTCTCGCCCCGTCCGCCCCTCACTCCGCCGCGGCGATGACATCCTTCGGGCCGGTGTAGAAATCCGGCCAGTAACGCCGGGCGACGTCGCCGTCGCTGGCCAGCATATGGCAGGTGTCGAGCAAGACCGGGCGCTGCGCCGGTTCGGCGTTGGCGGCGGGCCG
>CALGOL010000332.1 GCA_937960755.1 uncultured Azospirillum sp. | reverse complement strand
CGCTGCGTGCTGACAGCGGCGAGGTGGTGCTGATCAATCGCGGCTTCGTGCCGTTAGATTGGCGCGACCCGGCGGCGCGGCCGCCCTCGCCTGAAGGCGTTCACGCCGTGGTCGGCGTGGTGCGGCTTTCGGGCGCGGATCGGGCCTTGACGGTGGATTTGCAAACCCTTGACGGCGCCGCGCCCCAAGGCTTTCCCGAACCGGTTCCGCCGCGGGTCGATCTGCCCGACAACCACTTGCAATACGCCTTGACGTGGTGGGCGCTGGCGGCGGCCCTGGCGACGATCTATATGATATGGCGACGCAACGCAGGACGAGACGCCGCATGACCACGCCTTATCAGCAGCTTGAACGCCGTTTCCACCGCATCCGGGCGGTCGGCGACGCTGGCGGCATTCTGTCATGGGACTATCAAACCATGATGCCGGAAGGGGCGGGGGCGCGGCGCGGCGAGCAGATGGCGACCCTGTCGGTCATCGCCCACGAATTGCTGACGGCGGAAGAGGTTGGCGACTGGCTGGCGGCGGCGGAACAGGACGCCGGCCTGGGGGCTTTTGAAAAAGCCAATCTGCGGGAAATGCGCCGGGAGTATGTCCATGCCACGGCGTTGCCCGCCGATCTGGTGGAGGCGACCAGCAAGGCCTCGTCGGCGTGTGAAATGGTGTGGCGCGGCGCGCGCGCCGACAGCGACTATCCCCGCTTGCTCCCCCACCTGCGCGATCTGCTGGGTTTGGTGCGGCAAGGGGCGGCGGCCAAGGCGGAAAAGCTCGGGCTGTCGCCCTACGACGCCTTGCTTGACCAGTATGACCCCGGCAATCGTTCAGCCCGCATCGACAAGATTTTCGCCGAACTGGCGGCCTTTCTGCCCGATTTGATCGGCCGCATCATCGACGCCCAAGCCGCGGCGCCCGCCGCTACGCCGCTTGAAGGGCCGTTTCCGGTGGAAAAGCAAAAGGCGCTGGGGGAAAGCCTGATGCGCCGCGCCGGGTTTGACTTCAACCGCGGCCGGCTCGACGTCTCCTTGCACCCGTTTTGCGGCGGGGCGACCGACGACGTGCGCATCACCACCCGCTATGACGAAAGCGACTTCATGCGGGCGCTGTTGGGCGTGCTGCACGAAACCGGCCATGCGCTCTATGAACAGGGTTTGCCCGCCGACACGCGCATGCAACCCGCCGGGGCGTCGCGCGGCATGACGGCGCACGAATCGCAATCGCTGATTATCGAGATGCAGGCGACCCGCACCGACGAGTTTCTGGCTTGGCTGGCCCCGGCGGCGGCGGAAGCCTTCGGCGGCGCCGGCGCGGCGTGGAGCGCCGACAACTTCAAGCGCCACTGCCGCAAGGTGGAGCGCAGCTTCATTCGCGTCGACGCCGATGAGGCGACATATCCCGCCCATGTCATCCTACGCTATCGGCTGGAGCGGGCGCTGATCGACGGCGCGCTTGACCTTGCTGACCTGCCGGCGGCGTGGAACGACGGCATGACCGAGTTGTTAGGCGTGACGCCGCCCGACGACCGCCGCGGCTGCTTGCAAGACATTCATTGGCCGGGCGGGGCCTTCGGCTATTTCCCCACCTATACGCTGGGGGCGATGACCGCGGCGCAACTCTTCGCCGCGGCGACCGAGCAGAACCCCGACATCCGGCCGGGGCTGGCGCAAGGCGATTTCGCCCCGCTGGTGGGCTGGCTGCGGGAGAAAATTCACGCCAAGGGCTGCCTGCCCGCCAGCGCTGAAGATTTGCTATCCGAGGCGACCGGCAAGCCGCTCGACCCGCAAGTCTTCCGCCGCCACCTCGAACGGCGCTATCTTAACGCCTGAACCGATAGACGAAATCGCACCGCAGGAAACCAGCCGATGAGCCTGACCGTCGCTTTTCAGATGGACCCCATCGAAAGCATCAACATCGACACCGATTCCAGCTTCATGCTGGCGCTGGAGGCGCAAGCCCGCGGTCACACGCTGCTGCATTATCACCCGCGCGACCTGTCGTTCAGCGGGGCTCGGCTGACGGCGCGGGCGCGGCCGATGACGGTGCGCCGGGTCAAGGGCGACCATTACGCGCTGGGCGAGGAGCGCGTCGTCGACCTCGCCACGGTGGATGTGATTTTGATGCGGCAAGACCCGCCGTTCGATCTGGCTTACATCACCGCCACCCACATGCTGGAGCATGTCGCCGACCGGGTTTTGGTGATGAACGACCCGGCGGAGGTGCGCAACGCGCCGGAAAAGATTTTCGTCACCCGCTTTCCCGATTTGATGCCCCCGACGGTCATCACCTCCGACCGCCGCGCGGTGCAGGAATTCCGCGCCGAACATCAAGACATCATCGTCAAGCCGCTGTTCGGCAATGGCGGGGCCGGGGTGTTCCACTTGAAGCCAGGGGATGAAAACCTCGGCTCGCTGCTGGAGTTGTTCGGCGAGATGTACCGCGAGCCGCTGATCGTGCAACGCTATTTGCCGGAGGTGCGCCAGGGCGACAAGCGCATCATTCTGGTGGACGGCAAGCCGGCGGGGGCGGTCAGCCGCATGCCGCAGGATGGCGAGGCGCGGGCCAATTTCCACGCCGGCGGCAGCGCCAAGCAGGCGGATCTGACGGCGCGGGAGGAGGAAATCTGCGCCAAGATCGGCCCGGAACTGTCGAAACGCGGGCTGGTGTTCGTCGGCATCGACGTCATCGGCGACTTCTTGACCGAAATCAACGTCACTTCGCCCACCGGCATTCAAGAAATCAATCGCCTAGATCGGAAGAGCGTCGTGTAGGGAAAGAGTGTAGATCTCGGTGGTC
>CALGOL010000331.1 GCA_937960755.1 uncultured Azospirillum sp. | reverse complement strand
GCTGGCGCGGATGCGGTCCGGGGTCGAGCAGCCGCCACGCCGTTCCCAGCAACAGCGCGAAAATCAGCGCCGCCATGCCTAGATGCAGGGCGAGGCGGTAATGGCTGACGTCGGGACGGTCGGCCAGCCCGCTCAACACCATGAACCAGCCGACGCCGCCTTGCGCCGCGCCCAGCGCGAACAGCCCGGCCAACCGCCAGCCCGACCCGGCGGGCAACCGGCGGCGCAAGGCGAAATAGAGCGCCGGCAAAGCGAAGGCCAGCGCCACGACATGCCCCCAGGTGCGGTGCAGCCATTCCCAGAAAAAGATCGTTTTGAAACCGGAAATATCTAGGTGATTGTTGTAGACGCGGAATTCCGGCGTCTGGCGGTAGAGCGCGAACAGCCGTTCCCATTCGTCATGCGACAAGGGCGGCAGGACCCCGACCACCGGCCGCCATTCGGCGATGGACAGGCCGGAGCCTGTCAGCCGGGTGACGGCGCCGATCAGCGCCATCGCCAGCACCGTCCCGGCGACGGCGAACAGCCAGACGGCGATTTGTTTATGTTGTTGTCTTAACGGAACGATCATCCGGCCCTCACTGCGGCGACGCTTGACCGCCAATCAGCTAGGGCGCGACGGCGCCGGGTCAAAGGGGGGCGTGCCGCCCTTGCCCCGCCCCCCGTGTCCCGCCTATATTCCCCGCCGTCTCCACAGCCGACGGCGCCCCCCATGACGACGCAACCGACCGAAAGCGGCTTTCCGCATCAGCACCTGCTCGGCATCGAGGGGCTGAAAGCGGCGGAAATCACCCAAATCCTCGATCTCGCCGACCACTACGTCGAACAGAACAAAGGCGCCGACCGCAAATCCGCCGTCATGGCCGGCCGCACCGTGGTCAACCTGTTCTTTGAAAACTCCACCCGCACCCGCACCTCGTTCGAGCTGGCCGCCCAGCGCCTTGGCGCCGACGTCATCAATATGACCGCCGACTCGTCCTCGGTGAAAAAGGGCGAAACCCTCACCGACACCGCCATGACGCTCAACGCCATGCATCTCGATGCGCTGGTGGTGCGGCACTCGGCGTCAGGCGCGGTCAACCTATTGTCGCAAAAGGTCAATTGCGCCGTGGTCAACGCCGGCGACGGCAATCACGAACACCCGACCCAAGCGCTGCTCGACGCGCTGGCGATTCGCCGCAAACTGGGGCGGCTGGAAGGGCTGGTGGTCGCCATCTGCGGCGACGTGCTGCATTCCCGCGTCGCCCGCTCCAACATTCACCTGCTGACCACCATGGGGGCGCAAGTGCGGGTGGTGGGGCCGCCGACCCTGGCGCCGGCCAGCATCGCCCGGCTGGGGGCCGACGTTTACCACCACATGCACGACGGGCTGAAAGACGCCGACATCGTGATGATGTTGCGCTTGCAGAACGAACGCATGGGCGGGCAGTTCATCCCGTCGATCCGGGAATACTTCTATTTCTGGGGCCTCGACCGCGACAAGCTGCAACGGGCTAAGCCCGGCGCGCTCATCATGCACCCCGGCCCGATGAACCGCGGGGTGGAGATCGACAGCGAAGTCGCCGACGACATCAAGCGCTCGCTGATCCTGACCCAGGTGGAATACGGCGTCGCCGTGCGCATGGCGGTGCTCGACCTGTTGACACGCGCCCGCCGGGAGTCCCGCCAATGACCGCGCCCGTGGAAATGCCCACCGCCTTCATCAACGCCCGCCTGCTTGATCCCGCCAGCGGGCTCGACGCCCCCGGCGCGCTGCTGGTGGTGAATGAGGACATCGCCGATTTCGGCCCGCAACTGTTCAACGACGGTCGCCCGGCGGATGGCATCGAGGTGGTCGACCTGCAAGGCGCCTGCCTCTGCCCCGGTCTGGTGGATATGCGGGTGCTGCTGGGGGAACCCGGCGCCGAGCAGTTGGAGACCATCAAGAGCGGCGGCGCCGCCGCCTTGGCCGGCGGGATCACCACCATGGTCTGTCTGCCCAACACCGATCCGATGATCGACGACGTGGCGGGGCTGGAGTTCGTCGCCCGCCGCGGCCGCGAACTGAAGCAGGCCAAGCTCTATTCCTACGCCTGCGCGACGCGCGAAGCCGAGGGCCGCGAAATCACCGAAATGGGCCTGCTGGCCAAAATGGGCGCGGTGGGCTTCACCGATGGGCTGAAGTCCATCGCCTCGGCCAAGGTGCTGCGCCGCGCGCTGTCTTACGCCGCCGCTTTTGATCGGCCGATCATTCAGCACGCCGAAGAGCCGGAATTGGCCGGCGAAGGGGTGATGAACGCCGGGGAGATCGCCACCCGGCTGGGGCTGTCCGGCATTCCGCGCGAGGCGGAAATCATCATGCTGGAACGCGACATGCGGCTGGTGGAAATGTCGGGCGGGCGCTACCACGCCGCCCATGTTTCGACGTCGGAATCGGTGGAGATCATCCGCCGCGCCAAAGAACGCGGGCTGAAAGTCACCTGCGACACCGCCCCGCATTACTTCGCGCTCACCGAAACCGACGTCGGCGATTACCGCACCTTCGCCAAGGTGTCGCCGCCGTTGCGCGGCGAAATGGACCGCCGCGCCATCGTCGCCGGTCTGGCGGACGGGACCATCGACGCCATCGCCTCCGACCACATCCCGCGCGACGCCGACTTGAAGCGACTGCCCTTCGCCCAAGCCGCCTTCGGCGTCATCGGGCTGGAGACGCTGCTGCCGCTGACGCTGGAGCTTTATCATAAGAAAGCGATGAGCCTTAACGCCGCGCTGGCTTGCGTCACCTTTAAGCCGGCCGACATCCTGCGCCTGCCTTATGGTCGGCTGAAGAAAAACGCCAAGGCCGATCTGGCGATTTTCGATCCTGACACGCCGTGGGTGGTGGACCCGTCGAAGTTCAAGTCGAAGTCGAAGAACTCGGCGTTTGAGGACCGCCCGGTGCAGGGCCGCGCCCTGCGCACCGTGGTGGACGGCCGCACCGTGTGGAAGCGGGAAGAGTAAGCCGCCATGCTGCTTGAATTGATCGTCGCGGCGGCGGCGGGCTATCTGCTGGGCTCGGTTCCCTTCGGGCTGGTGCTGACCCGCGCCGCCGGGCTGGGGGACATCCGGCAAATCGGCTCCGGCAACATCGGCGCCACCAACGTGCTGCGCACCGGCAACAAGCCGCTGGCGGCGGCGACCTTGATCCTCGACAGCGGCAAGGGGGCGATCGCCGCCTTGCTGGCGCTGTGGCTGGGGGGGGAG
>CALGOL010000330.1 GCA_937960755.1 uncultured Azospirillum sp. | reverse complement strand
CGGACGGCCGGGCGACCCCGCCGCCGTCGCGGCGGCCAAGCTCTGGAACCGAACCTTCGGAGCGGAAAGGACCGTCAATCATGGCGTGACAATTATCAGATTAACGGTTGCCGAACAATTAATTCGGCCCCGCGGGCCGGCGTTCCCAAGCGGCGACGAGCCATGCACACAAAAGCATAGCAAAATCAAAGCGCGATCCTAATTTATGGTCGGCTCGCAATGATCCAAAGGAGAAGAATCCGTGACCCGCGCCAGATCCAACGCTTTCATGGGCGCGGTGCGCGCCGGCGACATCATGGTCAAGCACCGCCACGGGCTGAAGGCGACCGGGGTGATTATCAAGCTTGGCCAGTTGTTCAGCAAAGGCAAATCGGATTTCATCCATGCCGGCGTCGCCAGTTCGGGCGTATCGATTATCGAGCAGAGCGGCGGCGGCCTGTATGAAAACAGCTTGCTCACCACCAACGGCGCCTTCACCTACGACGTGTTTCGCTGCCTGATCCCCGGCGTCGCCGCCGGCGCCGCCCAGACCGCGGTCATGCTGCGCCAAGGCGTGGCCGAGGGGAATTTCGCCATGCCTTACACTTCGCCTGGGGCGGCGCGCTCGCTGGGTCCCGGCTGGGCGGTTTCATCGTCCGACCGCATCAACAAGACGCTGGATCAATTGGTGGGCGGCAATTCGCAAGCGTTTTTCTGCTCCGGCTTCGTGGTGTATTGCTATCTCGTCGCCATGGAGCAAATGAACATCGCCGTACAGGGCAGCTTTCCTTTGCAGCGCATGAAGACGGTGTTCGGCATTGAGGATCGTTATTACAACCCGTCCTTTCTGCACCAGCACCTGATGAGCAACGCCAACTTTAAGTTCATCGGCAAGGTTAAGGGCGCGGTGCTGGCGTGAGGCGAGGGGGCGAACGAGAGTGAAAATAAAATTTCCGTCTGCCGCTTCAATAAAAGCACTTCTCCAACACCTCGCCTGCGAATAAAAGGCGTGTTTCTTGTTGTGATATATATAATTTGGTTGAATTATCTCCTTGCCGCCATATATCGTTGCGTCATACGGAATAATTTCTCGACGCGGCCCGGCTCCCATCCTGTTGGCCCGGGTGGATGTCCGGGTGGATGCAAGGAGGGAACGCAATGCGATTAATCGACCAGGATCACGTTCTAACCGCCTTTGCTGAACACGTAGCGGAGGCGTCGGCTATCGACATTGCCGTCGCTTGGGTGGCGCCCGGCCGACATTTGGAGATTTTACGCAATGCAGCCCGTAAAAACGGGGCCAAGGTGCGCATCGTGACTGGGTTGACGGGCAATGCCACGGTCCCCGCCGCTTTACGCTCGATTATGGACTTCGGCGAATTGCGTATCGCTGATGGTCAAAGATTGTTTCACCCAAAATTTTACCTGTTTCGTAAAGCTTCCACATCGACGGTATGGGTCGGAAGCGCCAATTTCACCAGCGGCGGTTTCGCCCGCAATGCCGAGTTGCTGGCGGAAGCGCAAGGCGATAACGATGCGCGCCGGTGGTTTACGCAGCTCTGGAAGGCCCTTCCCACCGACCCGCAAGCCGCCGTGGCTGATTATTCGGAGCGCTATGAACCGCCATCCCGCTCGCCCGATTCAAGCGACGCCGAAAGCCAAGAAAGCGCTGAGAGCGACGATCTGCCGAGCCATCCGATCGACCTTCTCGCGCCGATGCCGAAGTCCTGGAGCGCATATATGACCGCGCTGCGGACGGCGGATCGTTGGTGGCGTGCGCAAGGGAATAACTGGAGCGTCCTCGGCCCATTCCGAAGCTATGTCCATACGATCTCGTCAGCGGCCGAGGTGATTCACAGAACCAATTGGGATGACCTGACGCTCGACGACGTGGACATCTTGCTGTCCACCCGCAGGGAGCGGTACGGCGCCTATGCCCTACTCGGCAATGTGGGCGGGATTGGCCTCGTCAGGCAGGCGTTCCGAGGGCAGACCGATAAGGATCTTGATATCCGCCAGTCCTGTCGGACCGCGCTCGCTAAGGCCGCGGCTTCTCAGGGAGAAGATTTTTACGCCGCTGTGCGCGACGCACTGTCCACCATCACCAGTTTTGAGCGCTTTGGCCCCGCCGTCGCCACGCGCCTCTTGACGCTCGCCTGTCCGGCGCGGGCGGTTTCCGTGAACGCGGGGTCGGTGGTCGGATTAGGGCGCCTCTTCAAATTGCCCGGAACAGTTGGCGTTCTCGGCGCTCCCGATACTTATGTCGAGTTACTGCGCCGCATCCACAATACGGCTTGGTATCGTGCGCCGATGCCGTCGGGTGGTTTTGAGCAGGAGATCTGGGGCATGCGCGCCGCACTGCTTGATGCGTTCGTCTATACAGGCTGAGTGATCGTTCTCGCTGAACGCCGGCTTGCCGTCGTCGTCACTCTTGGAAAGAGCAACAGCGGTGAAGCCGGAGCGGCAGAAGGTTGATGCGGATCGTCAATGGCCCAGCGGCAGGTAGCGCAGAGCGGCGACGATCAGTCCGGCCGTCGCCAGCAGCATCGCCCCCAGCTTTATCGTCATGCGCTGCTCCAGCAGCTTTAGCTCCGATTTGATTTCAATTATTTTTTTGTCGAGGCGATGTTCGATCTCGGCCAAATCGGCTTTGAGCTCAGCCTTGGTCTCGGTCAAATCGGCTTTAAGCTCGGCCTTGGTTTCAGCCAAATCGGCCTTCAGCTCAGAGCGGACCTCGAACAGGTCCGCCTTGCCGGCGGCCTGCGTATCCATAAAGTCGGCCAGCGCCTCCACCTGCTCGGCGGAGAACCCGACCTTTTGCAGCTTCAGAATCGACGATGCGCTCATGCCCGGCTCCCACTCCGCCGCGCATCATACCGCATGGCGCGGTTGCAATCCACAGCCCCGCCCTGCTTCCGCAGATTTTTCAGGGTCGGGAGATAGCTTGTTAAGTGCTTGATTTGAATGGTGGGCGCGACAGGGATCGAACCTGTGACCACTACGATGTCAACGTAGTGCTCTACCGCTGAGCTACGCGCCCATCCAAGGACATGCGGACTAACTTATTGCTTTGGCTTCGTTTCCGTCGCCGCGGCGTCCGCCGTCGAGGGCCGCTTTCTAGCGCCCCGCGGCCCGCGATGCAAGCCCTTCTTTCACTTTTTTTGCGCTCAATCGTAAAAAAAGCGCGCCCCCCACGCCAACCCGCGCGCAAGCGGTTGATGTCCCTGATAAATTAACTATGATGGTTAAACATAAAGGCTGATGAAAAGGGGGAGCCGTCATGCCGCACGCGCCGAGATCGGAAGAGCGTCGTGTAGGGAAAGAG
>CALGOL010000329.1 GCA_937960755.1 uncultured Azospirillum sp. | reverse complement strand
CGATCGCTGCGCCCAGCCCGGCGGCGGCGGCGTCCAACGCCATGTTAATGGCGTCGAAGCTCAGGCCGCGCTTAAAGTCCAATCCTGTAACAGCGGTCTTATCCGCCCACGCCGCCCAATCCTCGCTGACGGTGGTGACGTGGATCAACGGCGCCCGGCCCAGGTCGCAGCGCCCTTCGTCGTCGGCCCACCGCGCCAGAAAGCCCGGCGCGCAAACGGGAATCAGCCGCTCGCCGAACAGCGGAATCCAGATCTGCGGCCCGGCCAGGGGCGCGCGGGCGAAGCGCACGGCGAAATCAAAACCGTCGAGGGGAAAGCGCGCTTGGCGGCGCGAGGCGTCCACCAGCACCGACACGTCGGGCCAGCGGGCGCGGAAATCCCCCAGCCGCGGAACCAGCCAGCGCGCCGCCAGCGACGGCGCGCAGGTGATGGAGATGCGCCGGTCGGCGCTGCGAGTCGGCAGGCGCTGGGTTCCCACCGCGATCAGCGCGAACGCTTCCGAGACGTAAGCCAGATAATCCGCCCCGGCGGGGGTGAGGGCGATGCGGCGGGTTTCGCGCACGAACAGCGTCACGCCGAGCGACTGCTCCAACGCCGCCACGCCGTGGCTGACGGCGCTGGGGGTGACGTTGAGCTCCTCCGCCGCCGCCTTGAAGCTGAGATGGCGGCCGGCCGCTTCAAAAAACCGCAAGGCCGGCAACGGCGGCAACCTCATGATGCGACCTCGTGAAGCGGAACCGGAACGGCGAAGGGGTTTCCCCGGCATTTTACATCCGGCCCGGCGGGACGGGCGGGAAAAAGACGCGGGCGCAAGGATTTGCCCGTTTTTTTGCATGTTGCGGCGGAGGGGTCGGATTCATATACTCCGCGCCCAAGCGCGAAGCTGAATTCGCGCCGCTGTTTCTCCCGAAACGACGGAAGTTCTGGCATGTCTTCGACGCTGCTGCCCCAGGGATATTTCCCGACGGACGATGAAGAGTATATGAACCCGATCATGCGGGAGTATTTCCGGCAAAAGCTGCTGCGCTGGCGGTCGGAACTGTTGCATGAATCGACCGAAACCCTGGCGCATCTGCAAGAAGGCGGGTTGCAGGAGCCGGACATCGCCGACCGCGCTTCCGCCGAAACCGACCGCTCGCTGGAGCTGCGCACCCGCGACCGCGAGCGCAAGCTGATCTCCAAGATCGACGCGGCGCTGGAGCGGCTGACCGACGGCTCCTACGGCTATTGCGAAGAAACCGGCGAGCCGATCGGCCCGCGCCGGCTCGACGCCCGGCCCATCGCCACCTTGTCGCTGGAAGCGCAAGAACGCCACGAGCGGTTGGAAAAGACCCAGCGCGACGAGTAATCGACGACGCCTTGAACCGGCGCGCCCGCACATGTATTCTGGGCGGCGGAGGTGACGCGCTCGTTCGCTTTCCTGACAAGGCGAGGCCGGTTTCCCGGCCCCGCCCCGTTTCGGCCCTAACGCTTACTGGTCCTTATTGAAGCCGGCTGTGAACTCGAACTTCAATTTGAACCAAAAACGGTCAAGCCAGTTCAGGAATTTCTTCAAACGCGTCACCTCCTTCCGGTCCGTCGCCGACAAAAACCGCCGGACGACGCGGCGACGTTAGACGAATCGCCCTTCCCGCGTAAATACATATAGATGTAAATAATTTTCCGTCGCGTTCAGCGGCGCCGCGTCATCGTGCGCTTTTTGTTTCGCCGACATCCCGTTACAGTAGCGCCAAATTGCGGCGTTGCGCATGGAACGGGCGGGCGATGAAAGATAAATGGCAAACGGCGAGCAAGCTTTTGCTGGCCCCGTTGACGAAGTGGTTGGTCAACCAGTCGGGCGTTCCGCTCATCGCCGATGTCGCGGCCGGCGCAGTCGATCTCGCCGCCAAGCATCTGGACAACCCGGCCGCGCCCTCCGTCGAACAGCGGCTTAACGCGCTGGCCGGGCAAATCCTGAAACAGCACGCCGCGCAATTTGATTATGAAAACGTCGCCATCGACGCCGGGAAGGTGGGCGCGGCGCTGGCGACGGCGCTGGAGGCCTTGTCGAAACGCCCGGTGGAGAAAATCCTTGGACAAAACCTTGACCCCGCCCGGCTGCTGAAACTGGCGGAAAAGGAAAACGCCGGGGCTGCGCTAAGCGGAGCGGACAAGGAATTGTTCGCCGCCGCCTTGCCGGCGCTGATTAACGCCGTGGTCGATGTTGCGCCGGAACTGAAGGGTTTCACCGGCGCTTCGACGGGGGAAATCCTCCGCCGTCTTGACCGCTTGCTTGAACAAACCGCGCCGATCAAGCCGGATTATGCCGAATGGGAGGCGGCGTATCTCGCCCATATCGTCGCCGAGCATAATCATCTGGAGCTGTTCGGCAGCGAGTTGGAGGAAAACGCCAAACGGCTCGACCTGGGCCGCGCCTACGTCGCCCTGCGGATGGCGCACGGGCGGGGACGCAGCGCCGGGCAAACCTCCATCAGCGCCGAAACCCTGCTGCGTCGCCTCGCCCAAATAGAAAAAGGTAAGGCGGGGCGGGCGGTGGTGTTGGGGGCGGCGGGCGGCGGCAAGACCACCCTGCTGCGCTGGGCGGCGGTGACGGCGGCGCAACGGTACAAACACCGCTTATCTTTTGACGATGACGGCAGGATGGAAAAGCGCAATTGGCGGAGACTGATTCCATTCATCATCCGTCTGAGTGGCGCCGGACACATGCCGGGCGTTGACGAGTGGACTACGGAATGCGCTCGGACCATCGGCGCGCCGCCCGCCGGTTGGGTGAACCAGGTGCTGACGGAAGGGCGCGGGTTGGTGATGATCGACGGCGTCGATGAAATCGCCGCCTTTGACCGCGCCGCTTGCGCCCAAACCATCGGACAATTGGCAGAGTCCTATCCGCAATCCACCTTCATCGTCACCAGCCGCCCGGCGGCGGTGGGCGACGGCTGGTTGACGAACTACGGCTTCGAGGACGCGGAGATCGACGGGCTGGCGCGCATTGATCAGGAAGAACTGATCAGCAAATGGTTCGCTGCGGTGAAACCCAAGCATGGCTATGTCCCGGCTATGATGGCGGAACGCTTACGGGAAAAACTGCGGCAGACCCCGCGACTGGCGCTGCTGGGCAATAACCCGTTGATGCTGGCGAAGCTGTGCGCCTTGTTTTACCGCACGCCGGAAAGCATGCCGGATCGGCCCTATACGCTGGTTAACAAACTGATTACCGTGCTGATGCATGAGCGGGATCAAGAGCGCAGAATCAACATCGATCCGCGCTGGCACGGACTGGACGACATGCAAAAGCGTGGGCTGTTGCGCGCCGTCGCCATGAAAATGATGCTTCAACCCGGCGGCAACTCCACCTTGTTGATCGGCACGCTGGACGCCACCCTCGCCACGGAACTGCGTCAACTCGGGATGGCTGTCGGCGACATGGCGAGCTTTCGCAAAACGGTGCTGGAGCGCGCCGGGCTGTTGCGGGAAGCCGCCAATGATCGGGTCGAATTCATCCACAACACCTTCAAGGAGTTTCTGGCGGCGCAAGCCTTCGTCGACGGCGCCGATTTCGATTTGTTGATCGGCCATGCCGAAGATCGGGAATGGTGGCCGGTCTTATTTTTTGCAGCATCAGGAGAAAGCAGGCGCTTCCCAGGAAAATTGATAAGACATCTTTTGAACAGCGACACTTCAAATCACGACAAATGGCGTGTGCGTCAACTTATCGCTTACGGATGTAATTTTAATTCACTTTACAAAATGGACGATGATATTCAGTCTAAAATTGATTTTGTTAATGACAATGTTCTTCCGCCAAAAAACAAGCTGGAGACTGAAATACTTCAGGCGGCAGGGATTTTAACAGAAGATTCATCGCCGGTTTATGGTGTGTATCAAAATGGGAAAAGCCAGAAATCAAGAAAACATGTAAAGCTGATTTGTGAAAAAAATCCGCAAAACATCATTATTCCTGATAGCATTGTAAAAACAAGCATCAGCAAACGTTTTGGATTCCTTGGCTTGAGCAGAGCCAAGGGGGTCTCCGAGGATGAATTTGAAACAGCGCTGGAAGTCATTGCGGCTGAATGCGGCGGCATGATCGTTTCAGACTACTGCTATACGCCTGACAATCGGGTTCCCGGACGCCGCATTCCGATCAATGAGCGCCATCTTCAAGGAGACGCCTTGAGTGAAGATGAAGCGTGGTTCGAGCTCGAACATGTTCTTGAAAAAATAAATACCGGCAAAAATTATGATAATCAGCACATCGCGGACAATGAAAAGGTTTTGATTGCGGTTATTGATACGGGCATTGACGGCGCGAGGCTGGAATTTCAAACACCGGGAAAAATGTTTAAAGGGTGGGCGCCGCTTGGATATAACCCATGGCAGGGTGACGATGAAGACGTTCACGGAACAATGTGCGCCGTGATCGCCGCCGGTTCCGACAAATGTGGAGGGCGTTTCAGAGGCGTAGCACCGCAAACAAGACTGATTTCCGGTCGCAGCCCCGACCTGAACGATTCCAATCTTCTGGCGATTTATGACGATCTGCTTATCCCATTGGCTAAAGAGGGATATACGATCATCGCAAATCATAGTTTCGGTTATAGTGAAGCTAAAGCGCCGAAATCATCAGCGCCGTTCACACTTTTCGCCGATATTCTTGACGACGCTGTCCAAGCAGGCATTCATTTGGTGTTCAGCGCCGGTAATTTACACGAGGAAGCTAAGGGTAAGCCTGACGCCTGCACCCCGAACACCATCTGGCGGTTCAAAGGGCGGGCGGATGTTTTAACAGTCGGCGCATGCGACATGGCGGGTAAAATCTGGTCGTATTCCAGTCGAGGACCGGGACAAACACCGAAAGCCCCCGGACACGCTCGCAAACCGGATATCGTCGCGCCGACTCCGCCTAACGGCCTGATCGCGGGCCCGAATGGGGGCGCCACGGCCTATGAACTGGGGTGGGGAACCAGCGGCGCGGCTCCACAGGTGGCGGGCCTGCTGGCGCTTTTATTGTCGATACGTCGTGATTTGCCACGAGACGAACTATATGACATCGTGCGAGAGACATCCGTCCGTCTCGGAGGTTATGGCGCAGCTTGCCAAGGGCGGGGAATGATTGATTGTGACGCCGCAATAGATCGATTAAGGAGCCGCTAAAGCGAAGGTGATTAAAGATGAAGCACACCCATTACAAAGTAATGGCGTCCGATCGCGCCCCATTAAACCGTATCCAAGAGTTTTTGGCTGCGGAAAATGCGCGTGTTACTTCGTTTTCTAAGCGCTTTAACTTTGTCGCTGCCGACGATTTAAATGACGATATAAAATTCCGCCTCCGGGAGATGGGGGCGGATGTAGTGGATGATTTTGTTTTTAGCCGCGATTGAGGTTACCAACCACCACTGAAAATCAGTGCGACATAGTTATTGGATGAAGGGGCATTGCCCCACCCCACCCCCCTCGCAAGCGTCGCGCGAAACGCCTTTGACAAATGTATGCGCTTTGTTCAGCCTCTTGGGGCGGCCGAACCGGATGCAGCGAACATCCGGCCCGGCCTGACCATAAACCGACTAACAGAGGAGTCGACCCATGGCTGACGTGGTGGATACCACAAGCGCGTGTTCTTGCGCGCAAAATTCAAAATCATTCGACCCGATGAGCGCGCTGCTCGACGCGCTGGAACGCCAGACGGCGGGCTGGGAGAACCTGCCGAAAATCGACGACGCTCTGCGCGACAGGATGCGGGAGTTGTCGTGGGACGAGACGGGCGCTTTGCTGCGCCGGACCCAGCCCACCACCATTTCCGGCGTCATCCGCGCCCTGCGTCATGTGATCGGGCGGATGGAGCCCGACGAGGGCGGCGGGCCGCCGGATGATTACACCCCACCTCTCGCCCGCAACGCCGTCGCGGCGCTGGAGCGTATGGTGGGATAAGCGGGCGGCGCCTTGGATGCGGGAACCCCCTCCCGGAGCCTGCGGCTCCACCCTCCCCCGGGACCGAAGAGGGTTCTCTTGTATCGCGCCAAACTGATTTGAAACGACTTTTTGTCGCCCCGGCCGGCGCCGGGGCGCGACCAATCAATGCCTAAAGTGGCGCATGCCGGTGAAGACCATGGCGAGGCCCTTTTCGTCCGCCACGGCGATCACCTCATTGTCGCGGATCGAGCCGCCGGGCTGGATCACCGCCGTCACCCCGGCTTCCGCCGCGGTCAGCAAACCATCGGCGAAGGGGAAGAAGGCGTCCGACGCCACCACCGAACCTTGCGTCAACGGCGCCGCCAGACCGGCGGCCTTGGCGGCCTCCGCCCCCTTCAGCGCGGCGATGCGGGCCGAGTCCACCCGGCTCATCTGCCCGGCGCCGATGCCGGCCGTCGCCCCGTCCTTGACGTAGACGATGGCGTTCGACTTGACGTGCTTGGCGATGCGGAAGGCGAACAGCATGTCGGCCAATTCGGCTTCAGTCGGCGCGCGCTTGGTGACGACCTTGAGGTCTTCCAGCGTCACCCGGCCGGCGTCGCGGTTTTGCAGCAGGAAGCCGCCAGCCAGCGCCTTCACCGTCATGCCGGGCGCCGCCGGGTCGGGCAGGCTCTTGGTCAGCAGCACCCGCAGGTTCTTCTTTGAGGCTAGAACAGCGCGGGCCGCGTCGTCCATGTCGGGGGCGATCACCACCTCGGCGAACAGCTTGGCGACTTCCTCCGCCGTCGCGGCGTCCAGCGGCCGGTTGACGGCGATGATGCCGCCGAAGGCGCTGACCGGGTCGCAGCGCAACGCCAGCTTATAGGCGTCAAGGATGCTGTCGGCTTGCGCCACGCCGCAGGGGTTGGCGTGCTTGATGATGGCGACGGCCGGGCGCTCAAACTCCGCCACCAGCTCGAAAGCGGCGTCGGTATCGTTGAGGTTGTTGTAGGACAGCTCCTTGCCCTGCACCTGAATGGCGGCAGCCACGCCGGGGCGGTCTTCGCCGGTGGCGTAGAACGCCGCCTGCTGGTGCGGGTTTTCGCCGTAACGCAGGGTCTGCACCAGCTTGCCGGTGAGCGCCGCGCGCTCGGGGAAGGTCTCCCCCGCTTGGCCCGCGAACCAGGCGGAAATGGCGGCGTCGTAGGCGGCGGTGCGGCCGTAGGCGCGCTGGGCCAGCGCGCGGCGCAGCTTCAAGGTGGTGGCGCCGTCGTTGGCGGCCAGTTCGGCCAGCACTTCGTCGTAATCGGCCGGGTCGGTCAGCACCGCGACGAAGTCATGGTTCTTGGCGGCGGCGCGGATCAGCGCCGGGCCGCCGATGTCGATGTTCTCGACGCAATTAGCGAAATCGGCGCCCTTGGCGACGGTCTGCTGGAACGGGTAGAGGTTGACCACCACCAGATCAATGGGCGGTATGTCGTGCGCCTGCATTTCGGCGGCGTGGCTGTCGCGGCGGCCCAAAATGCCGCCGTGGATGCGCGGAACCAGGGTCTTGACCCGACCGTCCATGATTTCTGGAAAGCCTGTGTAATCAGAGACTTCCGTCACTTTGACGCCGGCTTGCGCCAGGGTCTTGGCGGAACCGCCGGTGGAGAGGATTTCAACGCCGCGGGCGGCCAGCGCTTGGCCCAGCGCCACAAGGCCGGTCTTGTCGGAGACCGAAATCAGGGCGCGGGTGATCTTGGCGAGGTCGGGGGCGGGACCATGGGCGACGGCGGGCGCGGACATCGGCGCGGCTCCAATTCAACGTGACGGCGACAGGGTGCGGAAAGGCGGGGGTTTACCCCGGCCAAGCGCCGGGGGCAAGGGGGGACTTGCGGCGCGGACAATCGATTCGTCCAAATATCCATGCTATGTTTGTCGCATGATGTGAAGGAGATCGCCGGATGTCCGCGCAAATCGAGATCACTGTGACGCCCATGGCGTTCGCCGCGCTTGTGGCTGCATTGCGCGCCAGAGGGGTGCAATCCGCCCCATCCCGCCGCCGCCCTGGGGAAGTGCTGCTGCAAAATAAGGATCGCCGCATGTACGTGTCGGGTTACGCCGATGAAACGCCGGTCACTCCGGCATTCGCCGAGCATTGCCTGCGCCACCTGCTGAAGGATGAGGAAGCCGAACAGGCGGAAGACGCGGAGTGAAACGGCGCTTTGTTTTACGCTACCGCGTTCGCGTTCACCCCGACGGCCCCGGCTATTGGCTGGATTTTCCCGACTTTCCCTCATTGTCGCGCAGCGACGCCGCGGGCTCCGCGCCCCCGGAAATTCTCGCTGCCGACGCGCTGGCGCATGAAATCGTCGACTTGCTCTATCAACAACAATCATTGCCGATGCCGACGCCCCGGCAAGAAGGGGAATTATATCTGGAGCCGCACTTTCACTATCCGCCGATGCCGATGGAGGAGCTTGTCTAATCTGCTCACCCCGGCTTGCGTTCGCGACGCAAGGCCCATTTGACCGTCACCGGCTCCGCCCCGGTCAGGCCGGAAACCACCACCTGCGAGGTCGGCCGCGGCTCTTCCCCTTGGCCCAAATAAACGCTTTCTTGAATCGACACAGCAGATCGGAAGAGCGTCGTGTAGGGAAAGAGTGTAGATCTCGGTGG
>CALGOL010000328.1 GCA_937960755.1 uncultured Azospirillum sp. | reverse complement strand
CGCTGCCCCCGCCGCTTTCGCCGCCGCGGCCGCGGCCGCCGCCTCGTCGGCTTGCGCCAGCAATTCGATTCGCCGCAACAGCATGTCGGCGAGATCGCGGCGAATGCCGCCATTATAGAGCCGGTCGCGGAAGCCGTCGCGCACGGCGGATGATTTCCAAGCGTCAGGCTGGCCGGCGAACAGGTCGCGAATACTGGTCATCCGGGTGAAGATGTTGGCCAATTGCTTGGTGAGATACGTGGCGCGGCGATGGCCGAATTCGCTACCCAGCAAATCCAACAGATAGCCGATGCGCGCCGCGGCGTCCGGCATGGTGTCGGCGACCATGCTCACCGCTTCCTCGACCGGCAAGTCTTCGTAATCGCCGCCGAACGCGGTTTGCGCCCGTCGCGTCACCGCCGAGCACATGACCGGACCGCCCTTAAAGCCGCCAACTTCGCGAATGAGACCCAGCAGTTTACGGAACGCTTGCGCGTCGGACACTTTGCCGGTCTTGGTCAAGGGCGTGGTGCTGTCGACCGTCCGGGCGATGCGCGAGAGCAGGGTGGCGCGGCAGATCGGCAGTCCCCAGCGGTCAATCTGCCAGTTCAGCCGCTCCAGCGCCGGCGAACGGCCGTGCCGCTCGTCGAAACTGCCCTTCGCCAGATTGCCCAACGCGATCAATGCCGACGCCAAGTCCGGCTCATAGCCCAGGATGGCGCGGATGGCGTTGGAACTGTCGAGGATCTCGGCGATGGCCTCATCCAGATAATTGACCGCTTCGGCGGACATGTCGTTGGTGAACAGCTCGGTCAGCGCATCCAGCTTGCGCGGCCAGTCGCGGCTATGCTCGATCCATTGCGCCAGCGCATAAGTGACGGCGCGGGGGCGTTCGGCTTCCGGCAAATCTTCCGTCGCCTGGCGGGCGACGGCGTTGAAGCCTTCGCGACGAATCAGCAAACCCCAGTACGCCAGATCCGTTTCCGCCGCCTTCGCCATATTGAACACCGCCAGATAGAGCCGACGCAGTTGGTCGGCGCGTTCTTCCGGCAGCATGCGATATTTTTTCGCCTGCACCGAGGCGATGCGGTTGATGAATTGGTGAAACAGCACGTCTTCGCGTTCAATCTGGCGCAATTGGATCGGCTTATGCAGCGCTTCCAAGGGCGGCATCGTCTGTTCGTCGCACCATGGCCGCATCACCCGCCCCAGCACGCGGCGGGCGGGAAAAGCGAAAACCTCCAACGCGGTGTCGCAGATCGGCGCGTCCTCCAGCGTGCCAATCCCCACCGCCTTGCCGGTCCCGCGATAGTTCTTTTCAAACACCACCACCGAGGCGCCGCGCTTGTCCACCTTGACCACGCGAACCGAGCCGAACTTGGCCTGAGACAGCAGATAGGCGGCGCGCTCGCGCGCCTTCTCTTCCGCATCGAACACGCCGTCGATCTGCGGGCGACCTTGGTTTTCTACGACGACTTCAAAGGTGTTATTGCGACGCATAAGGTTTAAGCTGCCATAATCCGTCGCATGGCGATACGAAATTTCGCTGCCTAATGAAACGCTTTCAATCGTCCAGCAAGCGGTCGGCGATGTCGAGGAAAGCCCTGGCGACGATGGGATCAAATTGGCATCCAGACTGGGCGGCGATTTCCGCCACGGCGGCTTGATGGGTCAGCGCGGCGCGCCAAGGCCGGTCGCGAGTCATTGCGTCGTAGCTGTCGGCGACAGCGACGATACGGGCGGCCAGCGGAACGCTGGTCCCCGCTAAGCCATCGGGATAGCCGGCGCCGTCCCAGCGCTCATGATGGCAACGGGCGATATCGCAAGCCATGCTCAAATAGGCGCTGGCCCCGCTGACGTGCGCCGCCCGCTCCAGCAGCGCCGCGCCGGTGACGGGGTGCGTTTCAACATGCCGGCGTTCCTGCGGCGTCAGCGGGCCGGCTTTGCCCAAAATGGCGGGATCGATATGGGCGTTGCCGACATCGTGCAGGATCGCCGCCAGGCCGATGGCGTCAAGGAAGGCTTCGTTGACGTCGTCGCCGCCGTCGCCTTTGGCGCGCATCCGCCGGGCGATTCGCTCCGCCAGTTCGGCGACGCGCAAGGTGGGGTCGGGCGGTTCGTGCGCCCGGCGGTCGGCCAGATCGGCCAGCACGGCGGCGGTGCCTTCGTGCGCGCGGCGCAATTGTTCAAAGGCGTGCAGATTACTGAAGCCGAGCGAAATCTTATCGCAGAACAACTCGACCAATCGGCGGTCCAGCGGCGACAGCGGCCGGTCGGAGCGCAGCACGACGACGATTTCCCGCCCGCCGCCGGTCGCCATGTAGAGCGCGCTGAAATCGGGTTCGAAGATATTGGCGCGGGCGTCGAGACAATCCAGCACCGCCGCCATGGTGAAGGGGTCGAGGTGTTCGGCGGCCGGTTCGTTGATGCGCTTCTCCAACGGGCCGGAGGCGGCCAGCAGATACAATTCATCGTCGCCGCCGCCGTCGGGGCGTTCGTAGATCGAGCCGCGCTGGACGCAGACCATCGCTTCTTCGGGCGCGCCCAACAGGCCGGAAAGCTGGGTCAGCACGCCGGCGGCGAACAGCTTCATCGACCGCGCGACAAACAGCGACGACGACGCTTCGATGATCTTCTCCAACCCGCGGCGGTTGGCTTCGATGGCGCTGATGTCTTCATAAGACCGCAACGCCGCCACGGTGGTGGTGAAAAGCTGCTGTGCGGTAAGCTGGGTCTTCGCTTTGTTATCGTTGATGTCGTATTCCAGGATTACCGAGCGTTCGGGCGCCTGTCCCGGCTGGCCGGTGCGTAAGATGATGCGGACATGGCGATTGCGCAGTTCTTCGCGGATATAGCGGACCAATTGCAGGCCGGCGTCGTCGGTTTCCATCACCACATCCAAGAGGATGATGGCGACGCCGCTTTCCTCCCGCAAAATGCGCCGCGCGTCGTCGGCGGAGTAGGCGGAAAGGAACTGCGCCGGGCGACCTTTGTACGAAAAATCTGACAGCACCAGCTTGGTGATGGAATGCACTTCGGGCTCGTCGTCGACGATCAGCATCTTCCAGCCGTTCGCCGTTCGGCTGAAGGATTCCTCGTCCGTCAGATCATCGTCGAAAAGCAGATCGTCGTCGCTATCCATGTCCATTGCAAAACCCTGGCCCGTTGCAGAATCGTCAAGGCGCGCCGCTAGAAAAGACACCCTATTTTAGCAACATTTATCGGCGTAAACGGCAAGCGATTTTATACGTCAAAGCTGTAACATTGGGCGTTCTCACAAGCGCGCCAGTTCAATGATGACGCAGGCGAAACCGCGCTGCGCCAAGGCGGGGCAGATATTGTCCAACTCCGCTGCGCTGAACGGGCCGATGCCGATTTGATAAGTCACCGGATCGCTGCGCAGATTGGGCCACACCATCGGCGGCCGGTCGCGGAATTCGCCGCCGGCGGGGCCGCGTACGAATACGTCCCACGCCCGCCGGCCCTCGGCGTACGTCACGTACTCCCCCAGCTTGGCGGCGTAGATCGGGCCGACGCCCAGCGGCGATTGACCGGGCAAGGGATAGCCCGAAATCACGCCGATAAGGTTGCGCAAGGGTGTGGCGGCGCGCGCCCCGCCGGGGGCGATCAGCCGCGCCTCCTCGCC
>CALGOL010000327.1 GCA_937960755.1 uncultured Azospirillum sp. | reverse complement strand
GACGGCGTTCGAACTGATGTCCGACGTCTGCATCAACTTCGCGCTGAAGCATGTGACAGGAGCGGTCAATCCGCTGTCGTCGCCGACGCCGTGGTGCGTGCTGGTGGAGTTGAGCGCCGGAACCCGCAGCGATTCTTTCCGCGAGTCGTTTGAAGAGGCGTTGGGCGCGGCGTTTGAAGACGAACTCGCCACCGACGCGGTGCTGTGCGAATCGGAATCCCAAGCCGGCCAATTGTGGCTGCTGCGCGAAGCCATCGTCGAAGCGCAGAAGTTTGAGGGCGGCTCGATCAAGAACGACGTCTCGGTCGCGGTGTCGCGGGTGGCGGAATTCATTGAACGCGCCGTGGCGGCGGTGGAGGCGGCTTGCCCCGGCATTCGCCCGACGATTTTCGGCCATGTCGGCGACGGCAACATTCATTTCAATCTGTCGCAGCCCGAAGGCGCCGACACCGCGGCTTATCTCGCGCGGTGGGATGAGATTTGCGACGTGGTCAACGACGTCATCCTCGATATGGACGGCTCGATTTCCGCCGAACACGGCGTCGGGCGCTTCAAAAAGGATGAGATGCCGAAGATCAAAAGCGCCGTCGAGTTCGACCTGCTAAAGCGCATCAAGGCGGCCATCGACCCCGAAGGGCTGTGCAACCCCGGCAAGATGCTGCCTTAACCCGCAACATTCGCGCGGGAGGCGCCGTTGACCCGGTTGAACCGCCAACTCCGCAATTTTGTCGCCGCCTGCGTCGCAGCGTCAATCGTGGCCGCCCCCGCCGCCGCGGCGCCGATACCGGCCGCCTCCCTTGACCCGGCCGGGCCGGCGGCGTCGGCGACCGGCGATCCGGCGCCGAGTTATTACGACGGCGGATTGCTCGACAGCTATTCCCGCGCGCTGTTCTGGTTCAACCGCCAAGTCTACGACAGCCTGCACGCGCTGGGGGAAGCGACGCCCGGCGACGCCTTCACCGGGGCGATTTCCCGCGGCGTCGGCAACATGGCGGCCAATCTGGTGAACGAGCCGGTGACGGCGCTGACCGGCGTGGTTTCCGGCGATTTCCCCACCGCCGCCAACGCCGTAGGGCGGTTCGGCATTAACACCACGGTGGGTTTGCTGGGCTGGAACGACGTGGCGAGCGGCTGGGGGCTGGAGCCCAAAGTGGCCGACATCGGCTTGGCGCTGTGCCAAGCCGGGGTGGGAGAGGGCGGCTATGTCGTGCTGCCGTTCATTGGTCCGCGCACGGCGCGCGACGGCTTCGCCGACGTGGTGCTGGTGAATGCGGCGCTGTGGACGCTGATCGGCGCGTCGCTGGGAACCGGCGCGTCGTGGCGAACCATCCTGATCGCCGAAAGCATTGAAATCGTCGCCGACATCGTCGCCACCCGCCAAATCGATCCGCACGCCAAGATCGAGCATTACGACGATTACGAAGCGGTGCGCGCGGCTTATCTGGCGCAGCGCCGCGCCCGTTGCGCCGAGTTGCGGGCGAAATAGCCGACGCCGCGCCGGCGTCGCCAATCCGTCTGAAGGTCAGTCGTTCGGCCGATTGGCGCTACTCCGGTATTCCCGCCAGAATTAAAAAAGCCCCTCCCCGTTATTGGGGAGGGGCTTAGCGGTTACATGACGCCGTGAAAGTTACTTGCCCAAAGTAAGCGCGACAAAGCGCAGATCGCCGCCGCGCTCCACCAGCAGCAGCACCGACTTGCGGCCCTGCTCCTTGGCCTTGGAAATCTTGGCTCCGACGTCGGCGGCGGTCTTCACTTCCTCCTGGCCGACCTCGACGATGGCGTCGCCGGGACGCACGCCCTTTTCAGCCGCCGGCGAACCCGCCTTGACGTCCACCACCAGCACGCCCTTGACCTCGCCCTTCAGGTCAAACTGACGGCGGGTTTCGTCGTTCACCACGCCAAGCTTGAGGCCGAGGGATTCCGCCACCGCGTCGCCGGGGGTCGCCTTGGGCGCCGCGCCGGTTTCCGGTCCCGCCGCCAGCAGGCCGGATTCTTCCGCCGCCTCCAGCTCGCCGACTTTGACCTTGAAGGTCATCGCCTTGCCCTTGCGCCACACCTCCACCGTCGCCGCGGCGTCGATCGGGGTTTCCGCCACCACCCGCGGCAGGCGGCGCATGTCGGGGATTTCCTTGCCGTCAAAGCGCAAGATGACATCGCCAGCCTCAATCCCCGCCGCCGCGGCCGGGCCGCCCGGCGTGGCGGAGGCGACCAAAGCGCCCTTGGGCTCCTTCAAGCCCAGGCTTTCGGCGATTTCCGGGGTGATCGCCTGGATGCGCACGCCGAGCCAGCCGCGGCGGGTCTTGCCGTAATCCTTAAGCTGCGCCACCACCGTCTTGGCGAGATTGGACGGGATGGAGAAGCCGATGCCCACCGACCCGCCGGAACGGGAGTAAATCGCCGTGTTGATGCCGATGACCTCGCCCTTCATGTTGAACATCGGGCCGCCGGAATTGCCCTGATTGATGGCGGCGTCGGTCTGAAGGAAATCGTCGTAGGGGCCGTTGTTGATGTCGCGCTGACGGGCGGAGATGATGCCCGCCGTCACCGTGCCGCCCAGGCCGAACGGATTGCCGATGGCGATCACCCAATCGCCCACCCGCATGGCGTCGCTGTCGCCGAACGGCACCGCGGTCAAGGGATGGTCGGTCTTGATGCGCAGCAAGGCCAGATCGGTCTTCTGGTCGCGGCCCACCAGCTCGGCCTTGATATTGGTGTCGTCTTGCAGAATGACGGTGATTTCGTCGGCGCCTTCAATGACGTGGTTGTTGGTGACAACCAACCCTTCCTTGGCGTCAATGATGAAGCCCGACCCTAACGACGAGCCGCGGCGCTGCGGCGTCTGGCGCTCTTGCTGGCGATCAAAGAAGTCGCGGAAGAAATCTTCAAACGGCGAGCCGGGGGGGAACTGCGGCGCTTCCGGGCGGTTGCGTTCGCCCTTGCCCGGCTGCTGCGCCGGCGCGCTTTGGGTGCTGGAGATGTTGACCACCGCAGGAAGCAGCTTTTCCGACAAGTCGGCGAAGCTTTCCGGGGCGCTGCGCGCTTGGACGGGCGCCGGGACAAAGGCGGGAATCGTCAGCGCGGCGCCCAGCGCCGCGGCGACGACAAAAGCGCGCATGGTCGCCAGGGGCGAGCGGCGGCGGCGGGAATGTTCAATCACCTGGGTTTCTCCCTTATGACAACCGCGCGGCCTGACGCGCGGGGACGCCTATTAGATGTTATTCGCTCGCATGGCGTAAAGCGGCGCCAAAGGTGAAGAATGTTTAACTTCGCGCCAGCCACACCCCGACCACCCCCAGCGCCGCGGCCAGCAGCCCGCCCAGGCGCAAAGCGCCC
>CALGOL010000326.1 GCA_937960755.1 uncultured Azospirillum sp. | reverse complement strand
CCCTACACGACGCTCTTCCGATCTTCCCGGTCTCCCTGCTGGTCACGGCGCTGGCGAAGGGGACCGTAGCCAAAGGCGACGAGATGCGCCGCCGCGCCCTGGCTGGTCTGGCGGCGGTGTTGGATTACGGCGAAGAAATCGTCACTTTCATGGAGCAACTGCCGCCGCGCCCGATGCCGGCGCTGCGGGAGGATGAGCGCGGCGCCGCCATGTCGCTGATGTATTCGCTGGGCCAAGCGTCGCCCGATCTGTTCCGCTACGCCTTCACCATGCTGGTGCGCCGTTCGTCGGAACCGATGGAGTTCTTCGATTTGCTGCTCAACGCCGATTTCGGCATCCCGGCGGAAGCGCGGGATTTGGTGCTGAAGGAAGCGGCGCACGAGTGCCTGAGCGAAGTGGACCACATGGGCCGCGACATGGACGCGACGCCGGATCGGCCGGTGGCGGCGGGGGCTGAGGCGGCCTTGCGCATGGCGTCGCTGATCGAATCGCTGGAAAGCGCGCCGCCGCAGGTCAAACTGAACGCCAAGCAGTTGGCGGAGACCAAGCGCCGCGCCTCGTCGTCGGTGGTCAAGAGTTATCAGGGCGCGCTGTCGGGGGAAATGCGCGGCGCTTTCGACGCGGTGGCCAATCCGCCGAAAGGCGACCTCGCCGCCGACGAGGAAGTAGCGCGGGCGGAAATGACGGCGCGCGCCACCCGCAAGCTGGAGCTGGCCGGCGGGCGGCTTGGCGCCGGGGCGGAGCTGGAGCGCAGCATGGCGACGCAATTCGCCGATTACCGCGAACAGATCATCAAGAAAGCGGACAAAACCCGCGGCCCCCGCATGGCGCGCATTTCGAAGGTGATGGACGAGGTGCGGCTGGTGGAAATCGTCTTCGGCCCCGACGCCGCCGGCGATGTGCTGCGCGACTTGGGGGATTGAGGGGCGGCGCGGACGCAGGGGGCGGCGCTGGTAAAATTCGCTTAAAAAAAGCGGCTTGGTGATGTTTACTCGCGCTGCGCCCGCGTCGCGGCGCGCCGACAAAGCGTCGAGACCGACAAAAAAGGGCCGCAACCAATGGCGCATCCCGAACAAGCTTTCTTTGTTAAAAATATTAAGCAGGTCTTGGGATCGTACTTCGTCGATGCGGACGTGCTGGAGGTGGGCAGTCTGGACATCAACGGCAGCGTGCGGGATTTTTTTGAAAATTGCCGCTATGTCGGCCTTGATCTAGAGCCCGGTCCCGGCGTCGACGTCGCCTGTCCAGGCGAAGATTTCGGCGGCAAGGCCCACCAGTTCAAGACCGTTATTTCCTGCGAAGCGATGGAGCATAACCAGAACTGGCGGGAAACGTGGTTGAACATGATCCGCATGCTGCAAAAAGACGGGCTGTTGATTATGACCTGCGCTTCCATCGGCCGCCGGCGTCACGGCGCCGTCGGCGCGACGCCGGAAGACTCGCCGTTCACCTCGCGCCCCGGCATGACCTATTACCGTAATCTCGACGTCGGCGACTTCACCGCCCTTATCAATCATGACCAATGGTTTTCGGTCTGGGGCTTCTTCCGCGACCACGTCATCCGCGACCTGTACTTCTTCGGTCTCGGTCGGGACGCCGACGCCGCCACCCAGCAACGGGCGCTGCGACTGAAGGCCGGCGTCGAAGCTTTTTATCACAGCCGCAACGTCGAAGGCCGTTACTGACGCTGTAGATTGGCGTTCATCAGCAAAAGCCGGAAACATCAAAGGGCGGCGTGACGCAAATATATCAAAGACGCATGCCTCGGACCGTGGGCGCGGGCGCATAGTGCGCGCCTGCAACAACTTGTCCCCGTTCGCTCAATGCCCTTTGATCGCCGCCGTTTCGCCGTCGCCGTTTGCGGCGCATGCGCCTTCGCCAATCTCTACGCCACCCAACCGCTGTTGCCGTTGCTGGGGGACGAGTTCGCCGCCGCCCCGGCGGAAACCTCGTTCACCCTGACCGCCGGCATTCTGTCGGTGGCGCTGACGGCGCCGGTGGCCGGGCTGCTGGCGGACGGCTGGGGGCGCAAGCGGGTGATCGTCGCCGCCGTGCTGGCGCTCGCCATTCCCACCGCGCTGGCCGGCTTGGCCGGCGGCTTGACCGAACTGGTGGTCTGGCGCTTTCTGCAAGGGCTCTGTCTGCCGTTCATTTTCGCCGTCACCGTCGCCTATATCGGCGAGGAGTGGGAGCCGAAGGACGCCGCCGCCGTCACCGGCGTCTATATCGCCGGCACGGTGGTGGGCGGCTTCATGGGGCGGCTGGCGGCTGGTTTCGTCGCCGAAATCGCCGGCTGGCGCGGCGCTTTTTTCGCTTTGGCCGCGCTGGATGCGGTGATGGGCCTGCTGATCGCCTGGTGGCTGCCGCGGGAAACCCGCTTCAAGCCAGGGGCGGGCCTGCGCGCCGCCCTGTCGGCCATGGCCGGACACCTGAAAGACCCGCGATTGCGCGCCGCCTTCGGCGTCGGCTTTTGCCTGTTGTTCGTGCTGGTGGCGACCTTCACCTATGCGGGATTCCGCTTGGCGGACCCGCCTTACAACTTCGGCGCCGCCGCCTTGGGCGCGGTGTTCGTGGTCTATCTCGCCGGGGCGGCGTCGTCGCCGCTCGCCGGCCGGCTGGCCGGACGTTTCGGCCATCGCAAGGTGGCGGCCTTGGGCGCGGTGGTCGCCATGTGCGGCCTTTCCGTCACCCTCGCCCAACCGTTGTGGGCGATTATTCTCGGCCTGGCCATCGCCACCGCCGGCATTTTCATTACCCAGTCGGTCGCCACCGGCTATGTCGCCATGACCGGGGCGGCGGCGCGCTCCGCCGCGGTGGGCTTATACGTCATGGCCTATTACCTCGGCGGCAGCGCCGGCGCCGTGGTTCCGGCGGCGGCGTGGCGGCTAGCGGGGTGGCCCGGCGTCGTCGTCCTGGTGGTGATCGCCGAGGTGTTCATCCTAACGTCGGCGTGGCTGTTCTGGCGGGCGCCGGCAGAACGGGCCTGACGGCTTCACGGGCGACGGGATTAGCGTCCCGGCGCCATGCGGCGATAGGACAGCGCCTCGGCGACATGGATGCGGCGCACGCCCTCGGCCCCTTCCAGATCGGCCAGCGTGCGCGCCACCCGCATCATGCGGTGATAGCCGCGCGCCGACAGCTTGAGGCGCTCCGCCGCCTGGGTCAGCAGGTTGCGGCCGTCCTGGTCGGGGGCGGCGATGCGCTCCAGCAATTCGCCGTCGGCGTCGGCGTTGCAGCGCAGCGCCCGGCCGCCGGCGACTTTTTGTCCCAGTTCGGCGAAACGCTCAGCTTGAATCAGCCGGGCGCGGGCGACGCGGGCCGCCACTTCGGCGC
>CALGOL010000325.1 GCA_937960755.1 uncultured Azospirillum sp. | reverse complement strand
CATCACCGGCTTGGCGCTCGCCACTGTTCAGGTGGCCAGCACGGTAGGCAATTCGGCCGTCGCCGCCTCCGTCGCTGAAAGCGCGGTGTCGGTGGCCGGCCGCATCAGCCAGGGCAATCCCGCCGCCGCCGCCGCAATCGCCGAACGGGCCGTGACGGTGGCTGAACGGGTGCTGCCGATGAACCCGAGCGCCGCCGTGCGCATCGCGGCGACGGCGGTTCAATCGGTGGCCGCGACCCAGGTTTCACAATCGGCGCCGCAGCGAACGATGGAAACCATCACCATCGCCGCGCGCATCGTCGTGGCGCCGGCGGCCCAGGCTATCGACCCTGTCGGGGTGGCCGGCATTTCGGTCGCCGCAACCCGCGTGGCGTCCAATCCCGCAGTCTATCAGAGCAATCCCCAGGCGGCGATTACGGCGATGGCCAACGCCCACGCCGCCGCCACCAGCCAGACCGTGACGGCGGCGGCGCCGAACGCCGGAGCCACGGTGGTGAGCACGCTGAATCAGGTCAGCGCCAATAACGCGCTGACCCAGAGCAACCCCAATAACGCCTCCCAAGTTTCGGCGATTTTAGCCGGCCAAGTCCCAGCGACGACGCAGGAGGCGCCGACCCAGTCGACGACCACGACCAGCACGACGACCAGCGCCACTAACCAAAACACCACCAATACGCCGCCGCCGCCCACCAGCCCGGTGGTGGTGGAGGAAAACCCGATTTTCACGGGCAGCGCGACATAAGATCGTCTCTTTTCAAATGATGAATCGTCGAGCTTTCGCCGCCGCCGCGCTGTCCGGCGCAGCGGCGGGTTTCGCCGCGCCGGCCTCTTCCTCCTTCTATCTTCCGTCCCCCACTCTTCAAGGCGCTCGCCTTGCGGCCGCAGGCGCCGTTGCGGTCTCCATTCTTGATTTCGGCGCGCGCGGCGACGGCGTCGCCGATGATTCAGCCGCGATACAAGCGGCGGCTGACAGCGGCGCTGCGGTGGTGGTTTTTCCCCCTGGACTTTACCGGGCGGGCAGAGCGTTGACGCCGCGCTCCCGTCAGGCGTGGATCGGCGCCGGCGCGGAGGCTTCCATCTTGGCGGCGCCGGCGGAAAACGCCGATCCGCCTTTCAACCTGATCCACCGGGTCGGCGCGACGGAAGACCTCGCCATTGTCGGCTTGGGCTTCCTCGGCAATGTCGGCGGCCAGACCGCCCGCGATCCCGACGGACAGGCGGCGTTCGCGATCTATATCCGGGGCGCGCTGCGCCGGGTGCGCGTTGAAGACTGCCGTTTCACCGCTTTTGGCGAAAAGCGCCGCGGCAAGTCGTTGGCCACCGGCGGCGGCGGGGTTGTGCTCGGGCCCAGCGCTCGGCATGAGGATCAAGCGTTGGAAGACGTGGCGGTGCGCAACTGCGGCTTTTTCGGCAACGGCAACGTCCCCGGCGTTTATGTCGCCGGCGGGGCCAGGCCGGGGCAGCGCCGCCGCAACGTGGCGATCGCCGGCAATCGCTTTTCCGGGGTCGCTCCCGACACTCGGCCGCAAAACTGCGTCTATGTGCTGGGCGGCGACGGAGAAACCCGGATCGACAACGTGACGGTGTCGGATAACCGTTTCGACATCGACACCTACGTCGACGCCTGCATCGAACTTAATTGGGTCGAGGGCTTTTCCGTCGCCGGCAACATGGTTACGTTGACCGGAGCGGTGGCGCACACCGCCGGGGCGCTGCTGCGGGACGGCTGCCGCGGGGGAAGCGTCGCCGGCAATGTTTTCATCGACCGCTCTGAGCAGCCGATGACGACGGCGATCGTCCTGGTCAATTTCGCCCACCCCGGCGCGATTGAAGACGTCGCCGTCACCGGCAACGTCGCTCGCGGTTTTCGTTGGCGGGGAATCGCCATTGATCGCGGGGCTCGCGGCGTCGTGGCGTCGGGCAACCGGGTGACAGGGGCGCCCGGCGCGCCGATCGCCGAGGCCTTCCGTCTGACCGACGTCGAAGACGTTCTGCTGACCGACAACATGGTGGCCGAAGCGGCGCTCGGGGTGATCGTCACGCCGGGCGACACGCCGCAATCGGGGGCTCGCGCCGCGACGATTTCCGGCAACCAGTTTTTCCGTTGCGGCGCGGGCGGCGCCATCGTCGATTGCCGGGGGGCGGTCGCCGGCTTGACCGTCGTTGGCAATCGCGTCATTGAGCCCAGCCCCGCTGCGCAAACCTTCGTTCGGGGCCGCTTCGCCCCATCCGACGGCGTCGTCGTCGCCGGCAATCTCGCCGCCAGTTTGCCGGAGTTGGCCCCATGACTTTCGCCCGTCGCGTTCGGCTGATGCTGGAACGCCTGCTGTCGGCCCAGATCACCCGCGTGCCGGCGCCGTTTTTTCCGTTTCGCGAGCCGCGGGGCGTCGACGTCACCAACATCGCGGTGCTGCGCGATCCGGCGTTCCGCCGGGCGCTTGACGCCGCTTTGCCGCACACGCTGCTGGATACCCCTCGGTTGGCCAATCTTTGGCAGCTTTGCCGGATGAGCAACCCGGCCGGCGCGGTGGCTGAAATTGGAACTTATCGCGGCGGCGGCGCCCTGCTGCTCAGCCAAGCGGCGCCGGATCGTCGCTTGCTTGTTTGCGACACCTTCGCTGGTTTCAAAGGACAACGGCTGGACGGCGCGCTCGACCGGCTGTTCACCCCGGAACAGTTTCATGACTGTTCGGCGGAACAAGTCCGCGCCCTGTTGACGCCCTATGCCGCCGATTTCCGCGTGATCGAAGGGGCTTTCCCCGCTTCCGACCTGATGGGGATCGTCGCCGGCTTGTCTTTCGTCCATCTCGACGTCGACATCCATGACGCCACCTTGGCTTGCTTGCGCCATATCGCCGGGCGCTGCGTCGACCGGGCGCTGGTGGTGGTGGACGATTATCGCCGCGGCGCCGACGGCTGCGACCGGGCGGTGGAAAGCTTCGTTCGCGAACATCGGCAATGGACGGGGTTTCCGCTTTACCCAGGTCAGGCGCTGCTGGTTCATCGCTCCTGGTTCGCCGATGGAGAGGCGCCGTGCTTTATCGCCGCTTGAAGACGGCGCTGCGTCGCGCCGCGGCGTTGCGCGCCATGGCGGCGGCTTTTCGTCCGGCGCCGTGTCCGGGCTGCGGCGGCTGGGAGCGTGAAACGATTTTGCGCCGCGGCCGCGACCTGCTGGTTATCGACGTGGCGATTTGCCGGGACTGCGGGCTGGTCCACGCCGCCCGCGCCTTGCCCGGCGCCGCGGCGACCGATTTCCATTGCGACGTTTATCCCTGGCTGATGGGATGGACCCGGCAGATCGGAAGAGCACACGTCTGAACTCCAGTCCCCTTG
>CALGOL010000324.1 GCA_937960755.1 uncultured Azospirillum sp. | reverse complement strand
GGCTGACTGCCGGTTCGTGTTCAAACACGTCCAGACCGGCGCCGGCCAGCTCGCCGCGGGTCAGCATGCGGGTCAACGCCCCCTCGTCCACCACTTCGCCGCGCGACGTGTTGACGACGTAGCAATGCGGCTGCATCAGCTTCAGCCGGCGATCCGACAGCAGGTGATAGGTCGCCGGGGTGTGCGGGCAATTGACCGACACCACGTCCATGCGGGCCAGCATCTGGTCGAGCGACGGCCAATAGGTGGCGTCCAACTCGGCTTCGATTTCCGGGTGGAGGCGGCGGCGGTTGTGATAGTGGATCGACATGCCGAAGGCGCGGGCGCGCCGCGCCACCGCTTGGCCGATGCGGCCCATGCCGAGAATGCCCAGGCTTTTGCCCCAGATGCGATGCCCCAGCATGGTGGTGGGGCCCCAGCCCTGCCATTGGCCGGAACGCACCAGACGTTCGCCTTCCGCCAGCCGACGCGACACGGCGAGAATCAGCGCCATGGTCATGTCGGCGGTGTCTTCGGTCAGCACGCCCGGCGTGTTGGTGACGATGATCCCGCGCTGTTGGGCGGCGTTAAGGTCGATGTGGTCGACGCCGGTGCCGAACGAAGCGATCAGCCGCAATTGCGGCCCGGCGTTTTCGATGACGTCCCGGTCAATGCGGTCGGTGACGGTGGGAACCAGCACGACGGCTTGGCGCGCCGCTTCGATCAGTTCGGCGTGGCCCAGCGGCGTATCGTCGTCGCGCAGACGAACATCGAACAGCTCAAGCATGCGCTGTTCGATGACTTCCGGCAGTTTGCGGGTGACGATGACGAGCGGCTTCGTCGTTTCGGCCATGGCGGCGCGACTCCCTTGGTTCTCGCTTTCTGGATAGCAAGCCCGACGCCCGCTTGTCCAGAGCGCCGGTCTCGCGAAGTCTACATCAGTCCCTTGCTTTTGAAGCTGACGTGCCGCCCTTTGCCGATCACTAGGTGGTCATGCACCGTCACACCCACCGCCTGGGCGGCGCGGACGATTTCCTTGGTCATTTCGATGTCGGCGCGCGACGGCGTCGGGTCGCCCGACGGATGATTATGCGCCAGCACCAGCGCCGTGGCGCCCAATTCTATGGCGCGACGCATGATTTCCCGCGGATAGACCGGGGTGTGGTCCACCGTGCCGCGCTGTTGCAGTTCATCGGCGATGACGGCGTTGCGGCGGTTGAGGAAAATCACTCGGAATTGTTCGACCGGCTCGTCGGCCATGGCGGCGCTGCAATAGTTCACCACCGCATCCCACGACGACAGCACGGTTTCCTTCATCATTTCCCGTTGCAGCATGCGCACGCCCAGCGCGCCGGCCAGCCGCACCACCGCGACGGCGTTGTCGGTGGAAAGCGCGACTCCGGCCGCCTTCAGCCCGCGCAAACGTTCCGGCGGGGCGTTCAGCACCGCGCCCAGCGCGCCGAAATTCTTCAGCAGCAGTTTCGCCAGCGGCTTGACGTCTTTGCGGGGATTGATGGCGAACAGCAGCATTTCCAGCAACTCTTCATCGCTCAAGCCGTCGCCGCCCAGCTTGAGGAAGCGGGCCCGCAGCCGGTCGCGATGGCCGCCGGTGAAGTCGACGGCTTCCGTGCCCGCCGTTTCAGGCGAAGGCGGGTCGGAAAACGGCAGGGTTGGGGGCGGCGAAGGCGCGTTCATGTTCCGATGTTGCAGAAGGCGATAACGTGCATATGCATGTTAAGCTATGCATCTGCGCCGCGTCTGCAATTTTTGCAAGACAGGAAGATCAGCACCAGCCGCGTTTAACGCCGCCCTGGTAAGGTCGCGCTAATTTCGCGCGGATCAACGCCCCGGCTAGGCTTTCCCCCCTGGCGTTATGCACGTCGGCGTCCACTCGACCGCCAAACTTGTCAAGCGAAACGTTGCGGATGGTGATGGGCTCGCCAAATTTTAGGAATTTTTCCACCAATTTCTTCGCGTCGCGCGCCAGCTTTTTTTCCTCTTCGCACCGGCCGCGCATTTCAGGCGCGTCAATGCCCGCCACCCGCACTTGCGCTTCCACATACTGTTTGGGCCACATGTGAGCGAGAACGGAAAAGGAATCGCCGTCGTAAACATCCAATACCTCAACCGCGATGGGGCCGGAAACCCGGTCGCGCCCACCCCATGCCGCCGCTTCGCCCAATGGGACCGCGACGGCGACGAGTATACAAAGAACGGCGAGGGGCGGGCGTAGGCGCATGGGCTCCGGCGAGGCGAGAGATGTCGCCGGCAATGATGGGCAAGTTATCCTATATCGTCAAGAAAGTTTTGGATTGCATGCCTATGTATGATTTAATCGCGTAGCGCTTAATCCAGTGTCCAGCGCGCCATCTGCGGGAAAGGCGGCAAGCCGTTGTTGTACGCCGCGCCGAATACGCCGGAATAGCCGGTCATGCCGACGTCCGCCAGCGCCTGCGGGCCGTAATGGGTGCCGCGCTCGATCCATTGCTGCATCGGGTGGACGTCTTCGAAATCTTTAACATGGTGGGCGCCGGGGAAGAAAATACAGCCGGGCGACAGGCCCAGATGCAGCGCCACGGCGTAAGACCATGCCTGCGCCATGAACTCGCCCATCTGTTTGGCGTGGGCGAGCAGCGGGCGAGGCTGTCCGTCGGGGCCAATTTCCTCCGCCGCCAGCACATCGACGCTGGTTTGCAGATCGGTCTGCATGCGCGACCAATAGCGCCGGGGCACGACGATGATGTGGCCGGCCTCGTGCAGGATGTCGCCCGGCCCCATCAGCGTTGTCGGGTCAATGTGCAGCGCGCCGGAATGAATGTTGATCCCTGGGAGGAAACCGCCCGCGGCGCCGTCGCCATATTGGACGTCAAAGCCGATTTCCCGCACGAAATTGACGATGGGCTCCAATGCGTCGGGGTGAAACATTCGCGTGCTCCCTAATAATTTTAGGGATAATCGCCAAATTCAGTTGAATAGGCAATGCGCGTCACTTGAAAAAGAACAGCATGGCTTGCGCAAAACGCAAGCGCACACCAGTGTGTTCTATCGGGGCGACTGCTCTACATGTGTCGCCGTTCTCCGTTACTGGTTCACTCCCCTTCGCCGCCCTTCGCCAAGAGGGCGATGACGCCGTAACCAACGTGGTCGGCGGGGTCCAGTTCCGCCAATTTCGCCAACAGTTGGGCGGCGACGTCGGGCTTGTCGCGGCGCAGATTGATGAACGCCAGCGCCTTCATGGTGAACAGGTAAAAGCGCGTGGCGCCTTCGGCCGACCAGTCGGCGGCGCTGTCCGTGGTCAGCGTGCGCCAGTCGCTGGAAACGCTCAATTGATGCGCGGCGGCGTCCAGACCGATCAGCGCCGCCCGCTCGGCTTCGGCCAAGCGCTTCTGATTGAAGTAGAATTTATAGAGGGCATAGAAAACCGGCAGGACCCGTGGGCCGAGGTGGTGCGCCTCCCACAGCAGGGCCTCGCAGGTTTCCGGCGATTCCCGCGCCGCCACGGCGGCCTGAAGCTTGAGGTCGACATGTTCCGGCACGTCGCCGAACGCCATGCGGCCGTTGGAAATACGCAGTTCAACCGGCTCGATCATAATTCGCCCCCGCAAAAGTCCGTCATGCTGACGATTGATGGATGCGGATTAATTGCACCCACAATAGGCGTATGGTCAAACGCTAACCAGCGGAAAGCCCATATATTAATTGTGCGTCAAAACGACACACCTCTTGACCCCGCCAAGCTGTCGCGAACCCGACATTGTCGACATCGCGCCAAGGCGTTGGCGTTAAACGCAAAGTCGGAATTGAACGGAATCAGTCCTCTATGGGCTGGCATGAGGTTTGCTTAGAACGGGGCAAGACGGAAGGCGGACGCCTTCGCACCCCTAAGGACCCAGTGAGGGAGACGTTTACATGGTGACCCTGACGGAAGCTGCGGTGACGACTCTGGAGCAAGTGATCGCCCGCTCGGGCGGCGTGGCCAAGGGCCTGCGGCTGGCGGTGGCCGATGGCGGCTGCGCCGGCCACAAGTATCAAATGGGCCTGGAGGCGGAAGCCGGCGACGACGACACCGTGCTGACCTTCGGCGGCGTCAGCATTTTTATCGACGCGGTGTCCAGCCCGCTGCTGTCGGGCGTGGTGGTGGATTATGTCGAAGGCGTCGAAGGCGCCGGCTTCAAGTTCGACAACCCCAACGCCACCAGCTCTTGCGGTTGCGGCAAGTCGTTCTCGTCGGGCGAAGCCGGCGCGTCGTCGTGCTCCTCCGCCCCCGGCTCCAGCGGCTGCGGAACCAACGGCTACGGCGGCCACCACTAATCTCAGCGCATTTCGCCCATCGGGGCGTCCATTCATTCAGATCGGGAAAGGCGAAGCGCCATGTGGAATTACACCGACAAGGTCAAGGAGCACTTCTTCAACCCGAAGAACTCCGGCGTGCTGGAAGAAGCCAACGCGGTGGGCGAGGTCGGCTCGATCTCCTGCGGCGACGCCTTGCGGCTGATGCTGAAGGTCAACCCGGACACCGACGTTATTGAAGACGCGCGCTTCCAGACCTTCGGCTGCGGCTCGGCCATCGCCTCTTCCTCGGCTCTGACCGAACTCATCATCGGCAAGACGGTGGATGAGGCGCTGAAGCTGACCAATCGCGACATCGCCGATTTCCTCGGCGGCCTGCCGCCGGAAAAGATGCATTGTTCGGTGATGGGCGCCGAAGCGCTGCATGCCGCCATCGCCCAATACAAGGGCGAAGACTGGGTCGACGACCACGAAGAAGGCGAGCTGGTCTGCAAATGCTTCGGCATTGACGCGGCGATGATCGAACGCGCCGTCACCGTCAACGGCCTGTCGTCGCTGGAGGAAGTCACCAACTACACCAAGGCCGGCGGCTCGTGCCAGACCTGCCACGAAAAGATTGAAGAAGTGCTGGAGGCGGTGCTCGCCAAGTCCGGCGGCCGTC
>CALGOL010000323.1 GCA_937960755.1 uncultured Azospirillum sp. | reverse complement strand
GGTGGGGCGGCTGAACATCGAGTTCGACAACCGGGCGCTAGAGCTGCACGCGCCGGCCGATTGGGGCTCGTTGACGGTGCAGAACCTCTATTTCAACAATCTGAACGGCCGTTTCGCCGCCGAACTGGTGGTGCCGGGCCCCAGCCGTTCGCTGCGCATGCCGATTACCGGCCGGGCTTACGGCGTGGTGCGCGCTCCGGTGCTGAACCGCCGCATCGCCCCCGGCGACACCATCAGCGCCAGCGACATTGACTGGCAGGAAGTGCGCGCCGATCAAGTCGGCAGCGACATCGCCGCCGCCGAATCTCAGATCATCGGCATGACGCCCAAGCGCGGCGTGCCGGTGCAAACCCCGGTGCGGGTCCGCGACCTGCAAACCCCGCGCGTCGTCGCCAAGGGCGCGCTGGTCACCGTCACCTTTCAAACCGCCCGCATCTCATTGACCGCCCAAGGAAAATCCCTTGAAGACGGCGGCGTGGGCGACGTCATCCGCATTGTGAACACCCAATCTAATCGCATCGTCCAGGCGACGGTCGCAGGCCCCAACCTCGTCGCCGTGGCAAAGCCCGGCGCCGCCTTGAATTAAGCAGGAGAAAGCTCCCATGTTCGCCACCAAGACCGCCGCCACCAAGACCGCCGCCACCAAGACCGCCGCCGCCCAAACCGCTTCCGGCAAGACCTCTTTCGGCAAGAAGGCCGTCCGTTTCGCCCTCGTCGCCGCCATGGTCGCCGCGCTGCCGGCCTGCAACGCCGCCTCCCGCATCGCCAATATCGGCCAAGCGCCTGAAATGTCGAAGATTCAAGACCCGCAGGCCCGCCCCGGCTACCAGCCGGTCAGCCTGCCGATGCCGACCCCGCAGCCGACCGAGCGCAACCCCAATTCGCTGTGGCGCACCGGGGCCAAGGCGTTCTTCAAGGATCAGCGCGCCGCCAGAGTGGGCGACCTGCTGACCGTGCTGATCGAAATCGACGACAAGGCGTCGATCGACAACCAGACCACCCGGTCGCGCACCAATTCCGACAAGGCCGGCATGCCCAACCTGTTCGGCTTTGAAGCGCCGGGCGGCGGCCTGACCAATATCCTCAACGACGCCACCGACCCCTCCAGCCTGCTGAACCTGTCGTCGTCGCTGTCCAATCAGGGCAAGGGCGCCGTCAGCCGCAAGGAGCAGATCGAATTGCGCCTCGCCGCGCTGGTGACGCAAGTTTTGCCGAACGGCAATCTTGTCCTGGAAGGCCGGCAAGAAGTGCGGGTCAACTTCGAACGCCGCGACCTGATCGTGTCGGGCGTGGTGCGGCCGGAAGACATCACCGCGGGCAACACCGTCAAGTATGACCAGATCGCCGAAGCCCGCATCTCCTACGGCGGCAACGGCCAGATCTCCGACGTGCAGCAGCCGCGCTACGGTCAGCAACTGTTCGACATCATCATGCCCTGGTAAGAATTTCCTCTCGGCGATTTTCTTCCCGTCCGACCCGCCCGGCAAGATCTGCCGGGCGGGTTCAGGCGTTGCTTAGAAGCTTCAACGGCGCCCTAAGCGACGGGAAAGCCTTAACCGGCGCGCAGATAGTCGCAGAACGCCTTGTCTTCGCTGGCGAAGTGATCGTCCATCCAGGTTTGGACAAAGGACATCAAGACTTCTTCGGAAACTTCGGCGGGATGGGTTTGGGCGAGCGCCGCGAACCGATTGAGCTGTTCCAGCAGAAAGCAATGAGCCTCGCGGTGACGCTCCAGCGAGGCGTAGCCGGAACGGCGCATCAGCCGTTCTTCCCGGTCGAAATGGGCGCAGAGCAGGCCGGTCAGCCGATCAACCAATTGCGGCCGGGCTGAGGCTGGGGCCGACGTGAAGGCGGCGAACAATTTTTGCATTTCGCGATGGTCGCCGTCGATTTCGGCGACGCCTTCCGACTGCGCCGCGGCCCATAACCCAACGCCGCCGAACGCCGCAATTGCGGTCGGCTCCCTAAGCTGTCTCATCGCTCTCCCCTTAATTCGTTTGTCGGGGTTGTAGCGCAATAGTAGCTATCTACTTGGGTTTGACAAACTCATTAGTGGGGGATCGTTTGAATTCGCAATAAACCAATCGGCAATCAGATATGAATTTGCGCGAAGACAAATGATTATGCTGAAAACGGATACAATTTGAACGACCAACCGCAAGCCAGGCGGGGGCGTCATGTCCGCCGCGCATGCGCCAGCCGGCGATAAACCGGCTATAAGCCGTTCCATGCGTACAGATTCCGCTTCATCTTCCGCGACCGCCGCCGCCGCGCAGCGCCTCGCGATCATCGCCCTGCTGGCGGGCTCGGCCGCCATCGGCTTTTCGCCGCTGTTCGTCCGTCTGGCGGAGGCCGGGCCGATCGCCACGGCGTTTTGGCGGGTGGCCCTCGCAGCGCCGCTGTTCTGGCTGTTCATGGCGCGGGAAACGGCGCAGGCCCCAACATCGGGCTTTCGCCGGCCGTCGTCCTGGCGCGACTATGGCGGGCTGGCGCTGGCCGGGCTGTGCTTCGCCGGCGATCTCACCACCTGGCATCTGTCGATTGGCCAGACCTCGGTGGCGAACGCCACTTTGCTGGCCAACATCGCGCCGATCTTCGTCACGCTGTTTTCTTGGGCGCTGTTCGGTCAGCGTTTCTCCCGCGCCTTTCTCGGCGGTTTGGCGGTCGCCATGCTGGGGGTGGCGCTTTTGATGGGGCGCAGCTTCGACGCCGACGCGGTCAGTCTGGCGGGGGACGGTTTGGCGCTGACCGCCGCCATGTTCTACGCCAGCTATTTCATTGTGGTCAGCCGGCTGCGGCGCAGCTTCTCCACCGCCACCATCATGCTGTGGTCGGGGGCGGCGACGGCGGCGGCGACCTTGGCGCTGACCTTGGCGACGGGGGAATCGTTATGGCCGGCCAGTTGGGCCGGTTGGCTGGCGCTGTTTGGACTGGCGTGGTTCAGCCATGCCGGCGGCCAGGGGCTGATCGCTTACGGCATGGCTTTTTTGCCGGCGGCCTTCACCTCGGTCACCGTGCTGCTTCAGCCGGTGGTCGCCGCCGCCGCCGCCTGGGCGGTGCTGGGCGAGCCCTTGGGCTGGCTGGACGCGGCGGCGATGGCGGTGGTGCTGGCGGGCATTGTTTTGGCGCGCCGCGGCAGCCGATGACGGGGTTTGAAGCAATCTGTAATTTTTTTATCGCTGAAACGAAAACAAGGCTTGCGCACCGGCGGGGGAATGGGTAAAAGGCGGGCCTCACGACGAACGGAGAGTAGCTCAGCCTGGTAGAGCACTGCTTTCGGGAGGCAGGGGCCGGAGGTTCGAATCCTCTCTCTCCGACCAATCCAAGTGAGATAAGTCAAGGGCTTAGTCGGGAAACCGGCTAAGCCCTTTTCTTTTCGCCACTGGCGGCCGCGTCAGGCCGGAAAGGCCCAGTCCTCGGTTCCGGTTTCCGCGCGAATGCGCAAGACGGGCGGCGACGGGGGGCTGTTCCACGATAACAGACAGGGATCGGTCGGCGGTCCATAAGGGTTGACTTCGATCAGCGTCGCCGCGTCGGTGTCGCCGTTAATCAACACGTCGGCGACCACCGGGCTGGTTCCCCAAGCCGCGAGCAGCTTTGCTCGAAAGCCGCAGATCGCCGCGATCGCCCGCTCGATCCGTTCGGCGCGGCGATCGGCCGGAAAGCAGCGCCCATGATGGTACTGGCTGGCGCCGATGAGACGCCCGTCGCGAAATAAGCAACGAAACTCGCGCATCGGCTCGCAATCGCGCCATTCCCGCAAGAAGACCCACGGGTTATAACTTTCTCGCACGCATAATCGCAGGTCGTAACTCATTCTGTGAGAACCGGCGGTCAGCAGCCGCAGCGCCTGCCGGCTGTTTTCCGCCAGACATCCAGACGCAACGCCAAGCGGCGTGTCTTTGGGGCTGCGAGAGCCGAGGCGAATAAACGCCCCTTGCGGAAAATGACCGAAAGCGTCGTCAAGCGCCAGACGAGCGTCAATCAGCGCTTCGTGTGGGTCCGTCTTGCTGAAACAATGAGCGTACACGCCGTTAAGGCGGCCTAGAGCATGCGCGGCGTCAAGCGAAAGCTGGACACCCTTGTGAGAAAAGGAGTGGACGTATAAGTCTTTAGGCCAGTTTTCAATCCAAGTTTCCGCAAACTTGTAAGGTGGGTTCACCGCAGTTTCCGATTTAGAAACTCGTCAAAACTGGAAGCAAGAATTCCTACATTATCAAAATTCGGCTCATCATCTTCTTCAACTTCATAATCTTTGACCCAGAACATGACTTGGCCTTGGATTGGCGCGGCTATTCCTAATAAAATCTGGTTGCCGCCGGGGTCGCGTCCAATGGTCAGGGCGCCTTTCGGCAGGCGTCCGTGAAAGGTGACCAAGTTCATGGAGACTAAATTCGCGTCCGCTTCCCGAATGGCGTAAAAACTAGACACCATCGAGGTGCGCCAATCCGCGCTGGCCGGGCCTTGGTTCGGCCAATCGATGCTGAACGTCTCCGGTGTCGGGCATCCGCCATTGTATTCCAGCATGAAACGCCGATAGTCCGCGGGAAAACGCCCGCCTATAGCGTTTTCAGCGTCAACAAGCGCCGCCTCGCTCAGCGGCCCCTTCGGGTCATCAATAATTACCGGCATGTTCAGGCTCCCCGTCGTCTAATAGGTTGGATCTTTCGCCAGCGAAACCCCGCCGGTGTGCCGCACATTTTCATGCAGCGCCGATGGTATAAGCTCCATGGTGACGCCGTCTTCTTTATGGTGCCATGTCCAGTTTTCCGGTTCTTTGTAGCTAGATAAGCCTAGTTTCTCAGCCATCGCCGCGCGGGCGTTTATAAAGTCCGCGTTGCGGTTGCCGGTCGGACTGAGCTGAATCTCAACCCGTCCCGGAACAAGCGTCCCGTCACTCTTTTTGACGTGACCGACATATTTGGAGAAATCGGGATATCCTTCGACGTAGCGAATGCTGGCGCCGCCGGTATGCCCTTCTATTTTAGCGATTATATCGCTGGTATAGCCGGACTCGCGTGGATTCCATTCGCCGTGGCCGCGTTCGCCGCTCTTCCATCCATGTTTTGGGGTTTGGGTGCCAAAACGGCTGCCGCCGAAAGTGCAGCCGTTAATGACCGCCTCTTCAATTTTCTCGGCCATATGTTTCGCCCGTGCGGCGCGGATGGCGGCGGCGTCTTTTTTTAGCGCGTTGCTGATGATTTGACGGGAGCGAATCAAATTGTCGGCGATGCGTTTGCGGAGATCAGCGATCCGAGCCGCAAGTTTGGCGAGCTTCGCGCTTTTTCCGGCGGCGTCGCCGAAATACGGTACGATAGAAATGAGCGACAAGCCGGCGCCCAACCAATCGCCACGCGCCGCGCTTATCAGCGCGCTGGCGGCGTCGCTCACCGGGGTTGGGTCGAATATGCCGGCGACGTCAAGCGCCGACTGGGCGAGATCTAATTTCAGTTCCTGTGCCGCTTTTGCTGAATCGGCTTGTAATTCCTGTAACTTTTTTTGTGTCGCCGGATCTTTGAGGCTGCTTCCCATATTAGTTCTTCGCTTCTTCGGGAAGCTCCGGAAACCAAGTTTGTAGGTGAATGTTAGCTTCTATATCGCTCCAGACGCTGTGGGGTGTCCGCTCAATGACGGCATCTAGGCGTTTATTAGGCGGGACTGAAGTGTCTGTTAAATGCGCATGAATGACTGGATGTCGATAAAATTCTGGTCCAACTTCAAACATTATGAGAACGAAGGCCGCAATATCGCTAGGTTCGGTGAGTTGAAAACGGCTAGCAGCGTCAATGCCGCCATCTATCATTTCATGTAGCAAATCTTCCGGGAGGCCTTCGATAACAGATTTATGATCGTTGGATACAAGCCTTATGATCGACTCTCGTAATAATGATTTATCTGATGATATCATATCGCCGAATTGCTGCTTGTTAAAAACAATCATTGAACGCCCCCATGAAGCAATGCATGCAAAAGCATGCTAAAGATAAAAAAATTAATTGCAGATAATCAATATGTTGGTCAAGTTTGATGTTGTCAATTATTAATTTCGAGCCTGAGCGGTAATTTCTTGTTGGAGAATACCGCGCTCTCTTTGCGGGCTACGGCATTCACACATCTCAGCATCTTGCCTTTTTTCGTCATTCCCGCGAAGGCGGGAATCCACCTTTTCAACCACTTAGCTGATGAGGCGGCTCCGCGCCGGCGTTTATCCCCGCGAAGGCGGGGGCGGGGGCGGGGTGAAGAGAAAAAAAGATAGGAACATCAGAGCCGGAAGAGATATGCGAATCTGATAGCCTCGCGGGACAGAGAAGAGTTGACCGACCTTGCCCAGCCCGTGCAGCGCCATTTATCCGGCTATGGGAGGCTCTGAAAGAGGGCAAGGTCATTATGAACCGTCGCCGACGGTTGCTTTTTTCCCGGCATGGTTTAAGTCTCGCCTCTATGACGATGATCGAACGCAAAGTCGCGCTGGTGACCGGCGCCGGCCGGCGGATTGGCCGGGCGCTCGCCCTTGACCTCGCCCAGCACGGCTGGTCGGTGGCGGTGCATTACTTCTCCTCGAAGGGCGAAGCCGACGAGGTGGTCGCCGAATGCGGCCGGCTGGGGGGGCGCGCCATCGCGGTGCAGGCCAACCTCGCCCGCGAAAGCGACGTGCATGAGCTGATCCCGCAAGTCGCCGAACGGCTGGGCGCTTTGTCGCTGCTGGTCAACAATGCGTCGGTGTTTGAGCGGGACGAAGCCTCGGACGCCACCCGGCAGAGCTGGGATCTGCACATGGAGGTGAACTTGCGCGCGCCCTTCGCGCTGTCGCAAGCCTTTGTCCGCCAGTTGCCGGAAGACCGCTCCGGCTTGATTATGAATATCCTCGATCAGCGGGTGTGGAATCTCACGCCGCACTTCCTGTCCTACACCTTGTCGAAATCGGCGCTGTGGACGCTGACCCGCACCCTGGCGATGGCCTTCGCGCCGCGGGTCAGGGTTAACGCCATCGGCCCCGGCCCCACCATGCGCAACGACCGGCAGACCGAAGAACATTTCGCCGCGCAGTGGAACGCCGTGCCGCTGAAGCGGCCGACCGCCGCGGCCGACATCTGCGCCGCTTTGCGCTTCTTCCTCGATTCCCCCTCGGTCACGGGTCAAATGCTGGCGCTGGACGGCGGCGAGCACCTGGGCTGGGCGCAGCCGTCCCGCGGCTTCACGCCGAAGGAATAAGGCGCTTTCGCCGCGGATTCCGGGCGGGAGGATTCTTCACGAATTTTAACGAAAATGGCGCCGCTTTCCGGGGCCGGCCCGGTGCGCGGGCCGGTCTTGTACACAGCCCTATTGCAGCGCGCAAGCGCCGATTTCACCCGCTGAGCAAAAAAATTTGTGGCGAAAATGAGTCGCGCTTTGCCGCTCCTCGCGGTGCTTGACTTCTAGTGTATTGAATGAAATCAATGAGTTAACGTATTTGCCTATTTTTTAGGCGGTATGGCTGCGGCCCTTGAGTCTTATGGCTCGCTCACAGCTTGCCGCAGACTTGTCCATAGAGTTATCCACAGATTCGGTGGATAGTCGCGTAAACGACGATTCGCAAAAGATTAATGGGACTGTCGCGACCAAAACGCCGTCATGCGGCGCTTGACCAGGGAAGCGGGGCGCGCGACAAATCCGCCGATGAGCGACGCAATCCCCCCTTCGGCTGAAACGCCGATCGCTGAGATCATCGCGGACGAGCCGGGCGCGCCTGCGACGGCGCG
>CALGOL010000322.1 GCA_937960755.1 uncultured Azospirillum sp. | reverse complement strand
TCAACCCTATTTCAGCATCGCTTTTTCCGTCACCCGCCGTTTCGCCGCGGACTGGTGAAATTTTCCGGCGCGCAAGCCTGAATGCGGCCGATCAGATTAAGCACCCGCCCCAAGTGGGCCGCCATGGCGTCCGCCGCCGCCGCCGGTTTGCCGGCGGCGATGGCGTCGACCACCGCCTGATGCTCGGCCAACGTCTCCGCCCGCCGTCCCGGCTGCGGCATGATAAGCCGGCGGCAGCGGTCTAGCTGCACTTTAACCTGCCGCGTCAGCTTCCAGATGCCGGGATAGCCGGCGGCGTCGGAAATCAGCGCATGGAACGCCTCATCCAACACATGAAAGCCCTCGTGATCGTCCGCGGCGACCGAGCGCTGGGCCGCGACATTGGCCTGCAAAGCGGCGACGTCGTCCGGCGTCGCCCGCTGGGCGGCGTAGCTTGCGGCGGCCGTTTCCAGCGCGCTGCGAATCGCCAGCACTTCCGGCAAATCGTCGAAAGGAATGCGGGAAACAAAAGTACCCGACTGGGGGAAAACATCCACCAACCCTTCCCCCGCCAGCTTCAGCACCGCCTCGCGCACCGGGGTGCGGCTGACGCCGAAGCGCTGGGCGATCAGCTTTTCCACCACCGGCGCGCCGGGCCGCAGCCGCATGGCGACGATGTCGTCGCGGAGCGCGCGATAGATCGTCGACGACGCCGTTTCCCCGCCGCGGCGGCTGGCGCGCGCGCCCGCTTGTCTTCTGGCGGCGTCCGCCGTTTTCTCCATCCCCGCTCCCCTCCGCTCGCCGCGGAAAAAATCCTGCCGTATTTGCGCATCCGCGGCGGCGATATCTATTGAACCGGCGGCGCCCTTCCCCAATATACCGCAACAAAGGACGCAACCGCCATTATTTGAGGAACGACGATGTCTGAGCCGCTCTATCAACGCTTCGGTACGATGGGCCGCGCGGTCGACCAGGGCGCATTCGACGAAGGTCTGCGCCGCCACATGCTGCGCATCTACAACTATATGGGCGTCGGACTGGTCGCAACCGGCGCGATCGCCATGCTGGTGGCGTCAAACGCCGCGCTGATGGCCGCCATTTTCGGCACCCCGCTGAAGTGGGTGGCCATGCTGGCCCCGCTGGCCTTCATCATGGTGCTGTCTTTCGGCATCCATAAGCTGTCGTTCGCCACCGCCCAACTGGTGTTCTGGGGCTTCTGCGCCGCCATGGGCGTGTCGCTGGCGTCGATCTTCCTGGTGTTCACCGGATCGTCCATCGCGCTGACTTTCTTCGTCACCGCATCGACCTTCCTGGCGATGAGCCTCTACGGCTACACCACCAAGGCCGACCTGTCGAAGATGGGGACTTTCCTCATCATGGGCGTGCTGGGTCTGGTGATCGCTTCGGTGGTCAACATTTTCATGCAGTCCAGCGCTTTGCAGTTCGCCATTTCCGCTATCGGCGTTCTGGTGTTCACCGGCCTGACCGCCTATGACACTCAGCGCCTGAAGGAAGAATACGGCGAATACTATGATCGCGAATCGTCCGGCAAGATCGCGCTGATGGGCGCTCTGTCGCTGTACCTGAATTTCGTCAACCTGTTCCAGTTCCTGCTGTATTTCCTGGGTCAGCGCGACGAATAAGCCCCAATCCTCATCAAGGGGTTAGAGACGGCCGGGCGGGATTTCCCCGCCCGGCTTTTGTATTTTACGCCAAGGTTTCGCCCCGTCGGCCATTTGGCTTGCGGGCGTCCGTCATATTAAGCAGAATGCCGGCCGTCGTCCGTTCGGAATAGGCCGTCCCTTGACCCTGGAACAGATCTTCGTCTTCGTCCTGTTGGCGGTGGTGTTCACCGCTTTCGTCAAGGAATGGGTCTCCCCCGATCTGGTGGCGATGTCCACCTTGTCGGTGCTGTTGCTGACTGGATTGATTTCCACGAAGGAAGCGCTGGCCGCCTTTTCCAATCCTGGCGTGCTGACGGTGGCCGCCATGTTCATCCTGTCGGCGGCGCTGGAGCGCACCGGCGTGGTGGAGGCGGTGGGCGACGCCACCACCAAGCTGGTCGGCCGCACCCAGACGCTGGCGCTGTTCGGCCTGCTGGTGATCGCCGCGGTGATTTCCGCCTTCATCAACAACACCCCTGTCGTCGTCATTCTGACCCCAGTCGCCATCCGGCTGTGCCACCATTTGAAGGTTGCGCCGTCGAAGATGCTGATTCCGCTGTCCTACGGCGCAATCTTCGGCGGGTCTTGCACCTTGATCGGCACCTCCACCAATCTGCTGGTGGACGGCGTGGCGCAGAACATGGGGCAGCCGGCGTTCGGACTGTTTGAAATCGCCCCGTTCGGCATCGTCATGGCGGTGATCGGCATCTGTTATCTGCTGCTGACCGCTGATCGCCTGCTGCCGGTGCGGGAAACCGCCTCGACCATTCTGCAAGACCTGCCGACGCGCCAGTTTCTCACCGAAGTGATCGTGTTGCCCGACGCCGACATGATCGGCAAGTCGTTGGAGGAGGCGAAGCTCACGTCGCTGCAAGGCGGCCGGGTGATCGACGTGTTGCGCGGCGACGAATCGATGCGCCGTCACCTGCCCGACGTGCGGTTGGAGCAGGGCGACCGTTTGCTGATTAAGACCGGGGTCGAAGGGCTGATGGGCCTGCGCGAGCGCGCCGGCATCGGCTTCGACTTCGGCGACAAGGTGAGAGAGGTCTCCACCCGCTCCACCGTGGTGGTGGAAGGCATCGTCGGGCCGCGCTCCGCCTTCAACGGCCGCCGGCTGGCCGACTTCAACCTGCGGCGGCGCTATGGCGTCTACATCATCGCCGTGCATCGCCACGGCGTAAATTTGCGCGCCAAGCTGGAGGAAGTGCAGCTTGAAGTGGGCGACACCGTGCTGCTGGAAGGCCCGTCGGAGGGCATTTCCCGGCTGGTGGCCTCGGGCGACCTCATCAACCTGTCGAAACCCGAGCATACGCCGATCCGCCGCGACAAAGCGTGGATCGCCTTGGGCGTGGTGCTGGCGGTGGTGGGGCTGTCGGCCGGCGATTTCATGCCCATCGTCGCCTTGTCGATTGTCGGCGCCGTTTTGGTGGTGGTCACCGGCTGCCTGCCCAGCGCCGACACTTACAAATGCATCGACTGGCGCATCCTGTTTTTGATTATCGGCATGATTCCGCTGGGCGACGCCATGGACAACACCGGCGCCGTCAAGTTGCTGTCTGAAACCATCGTCAATATCGGCGGCCAATACGGGCCTTATATTATTTTATCGCTGGTTTACCTGCTGGCGCTGGTGCTGACCGAAATCGCCTCGAACAATGCGGTCGGCGTGCTGCTCACCCCCATCGCCATCGGCATCGCCCAGCAATTGGGCGTCGATCCGCGCCCCTTCATCGTCGCGGTGATGTTCGCGGCGTCGGCCGGCTTCGCCCTGCCCATCGGCTATCAAACGCATATGTTTGTTTACGGCGCCGGCGGGTATAAACTGACCGACTTCCTGCGCATCGGCGTTCCCTTGGACGTGGTGTTCTGGATTTCCGGTTCGTTGCTGATTCCCGTTTTCTTTCCGTTCTAGGCGCTTGCCCCCATGATCCACACCGCCGACGCCGCCATCTGCCCCGGCTGCGACAAGCCCGTTCACCTTTGCGTTTGCGAAGCGATTCGCCCGGTCGACACCAAGCTGAAAATCCTGCTGCTGCAACACCCGCAAGAAAAGCGCGAAGTCTTGGGCACCGCGGTGCTGGCGACGCGGATTTTCCCCAAGACGACGATGAAAATCGGCCTGTCGTGGCCGGGCTTGCGTCGGCTGGCGGGAGAAAACGCCGACCCCAAGCGCTGGGGCGTGCTCTATCTCGGCGCCGCCAAGCAAGGGCCGGGTCCAGGGGCCGGATCGAAGGACGAAGTCGCCGCGGTCGATAAGAACGGCGCGCCCCTTAAAGACTCAGCCATGGTGCTGGCCGATCTGGAAGGGATCATCCTGCTGGACGGCACTTGGTCGCAAGCCAAGACCCTATGGTGGCGCAACGCTTGGCTTTTGAAGTGCCGCCGCATCGTGCTCAATCCCAAGGTCCGCTCGCTCTATGGTCAGGCCCGCAAGGAGCCGCGGCGCGAGAGCCTGTCGACGCTGGAATCCGCCGCCCTGCTGCTGGCGCGGCTGGAGGATCGGCCGGAGATCTTCGATACCGCGCTGGCGCCCTTCGCCTTGCTGCTGAAAAAGCTGCGCGCGCCGCGGCCGCGGCCGGCGCCCGCCGTTAGATCGGAAGAGCACACGTCTGAACTCCAGTCACCTTGTAATCTCGT
>CALGOL010000321.1 GCA_937960755.1 uncultured Azospirillum sp. | reverse complement strand
CGGCGACCACCGAGATCTACACTCTTTCCCTACACGATGCTCTTCCGATCTGCACCTTCGAAGACAGGTGACGGTTTTGCGGATAGACGGCGTAGACGCCGGTCTCCGTCGTCTTCAGCGGCAGGTTAAGCGCGCTCAGGTCGCCGGTGGCGAGAGCGGCGCCGCATAAAAACGTCGGCAACACGGCGATTCCCAGACCGGCCACCGCTGCGGCGCAGGCGAGGTCGCCGTTATTGGCCCGCATGCGACCCGACACCTTGACCGAATAAGCCCCCTCGCCGTCGGCGAACTGCCATTGCTCGGCGGTGGGGATGTTGGTGTAAAGCAGACAATGATGCTGGGCGAGGTCGGCCGGGGTTTCCGGAGTTCCGTGCCGCTCAAGGTAAATCGGGCTCGCCACCACGGCGCGGCGGCTGGGGGCGAGCTTGCGCGCCACCAGCGAACTGTCGCGCAGCCGGCCGACCCGCACCGCGAGATCGTAGCCGTCCTCCAGTAAATCGACGTAGCGGTCGTTGAGGTCGATGTCGATTTCAATCGCGGGATAGCGCTCAATAAAGGCGACGATGGCGGCGGCGAGATGCAGACGGCCGAAAGACACCGGGGCGTTGACCCGCAACCGGCCGCGCGGCGCGCCGTGCAGATCGCCGACCGCGCGTTCGGCTTCGTCGACGTCGGCGACGATGCGGGCGCAGCGCTCATAAAAGGCTTGGCCGATTTCGGTCAGCGACAGCTTGCGGGTGGTGCGGTTAAGCAGCCGGGCGCCGAGGCGGTCTTCCAGTTCGGCTATTCGTCGCGACACCACCGATTTCGACAGCCCCAGCCGGGCGCCGGCGGCGGTGAAGCTGCGCGCCTCCACCACCTTGATGAACGCCATCATGTCGTCGAGCTTGTCCATTCGTCCCACCTGTCCGGCTTCGCCCGCGAGGCTAAAGATTTAGTAACCATCTTTCCCGCATTGTGCGCCGATTTTCATTATTTTTCATCGCCGCGGCGTAAGCGGCTGGTGAGGCAGGGCCGACGGGGGGACGCGATGGCGGTGTCGATTGCCGATATTAAGAACTGGATGCACCTGTTTCGTTGGATCGTCAAACTGATCCGCGACGAATACGGCATTGAGGAGAAGATCCTCACCCGCACCGTGGTGCTGGAGGAGGAGACCGGCCTCACCACCGAGCAGTTGGAGGGCATCCTTGATTATATCGCCGAAGCCTTCGAAGTGACGTTTCCCGCCGACGTGCTTTCCGAGGTGGTGACGCTGGAGGACCTGTGCATGTTGGTGGCGTGGTTCAAGGGGCTCTACAAGAAGCCGGACTTCGTGACGCCGACGTTTGAGGCGGCGTGCCGCGAGGCCAACGTTATTCCCGCCTGACGTCAGCGGGACGGTTCCCGCTTGACGCCTGACGGCGCGGCGAAAAAAACGGCGGGGGACGGCGACGTCTCCCGCCGTTTTCGTTTCGGGTCCTTGCTGCATTGCGGCGCAAACTTTTGAATCTACTCAAATTTCAAAAAACTTTGTCGGAGACGCAAAAAAACTGTTGCGCGGTTTGGAGAGCGCGCCTATAAACCGCCCACCGCAGC
>CALGOL010000320.1 GCA_937960755.1 uncultured Azospirillum sp. | reverse complement strand
GATTTCGCCGCCGCCGAGCGGGGGTTCGCCGCTTTGGCGACCCAAGATCCGGTGGCGGCGTCCATGGCGCGCCGCGCCGCGGCTTACGCCGCCAAGCCGCCGACGACCTCTTGGGACGGCGTGACGTCGTTCACCGAAAAGTGACGGCGATGACGGCGGCGCGTTTTCGTCAAGATCGCTTCTGGCCTTTCACCGTCACCCCGGCGCAGGCCGGGGTCCAGAGCGGTTCCGGTAACTTGCTGAATAGCCTGGATTCCGGCCTTCGCCGGAATGACGACGGAAGGGTAAAGCGGCGGAAAGGGCTCTTTTCCCTCCTCGCCCTCCTTGCCCTTCTCGCCCCCGCGGCCTACGCCCAAGGCTTGCCGGGCGGGCTGGACCCGGCGCGCATCGACCAACGGTTCGAACGGCCGCCGACGCCGCAATCCACCCCCGAACCGCCGCCAATTCCCGCCCCCGAACAGGCGCCGCCGCCCGAACAGGCGGAAGCCATCCGCTTCACCCTCAGTAAACTGACCATCGCCGGCAATACGGTGTTCAGCGCCGATGATCTCGCCGCGCTTTGGTCGGGTCTGGAGGGGGCGGAAGTCTCGCTGGCGCAGATTTATCAGGTGCGCGACAAGCTCACCGCCCATTACCGCAACGCCGGCTACGTGCTGTCGCAAGCGGTGGTGCCGGCCCAGCGCATCCGCGGCGGCGAGGTGCGGCTGGAGGTGGTGGAAGGCTTTATCAATGAGGTGAAGTTTGACGGCGACTTCACCGACCGGCTGGGCCTGCTGGCCGCCATGGCGGCGAAGATCAAGGCGTCGCGGCCGTTGAAAATGGACGTGCTGGAACGCTACGTCATGCTGGCCGACGATTTGCCGGGGGTCAACGTTCGCACCGTGCTGGAGGCGGCGGAGGACGTCCCCGGCGGCAGCGACCTGACCTTCGTGCTGGAGCGCGCGGCGTTCAGCGGCTCCACCGCCGTCGACAACCGCGGCACGCGGTCCATCGGCAAGCTGCAAGTCACCCAGTCGCTCAACATCGAAGACCAGCTTGGGGTGTTCGACCGCACCGTCGTGCAAGGCGTCGCCGCCACCGACGTGCGCGAATTGCGCTATATCGACATCTCCCACGCCCTGCCCGTCGACGCGGAGGGCACGCTGCTGACGGTGGGCTTGCGGCGTAGTTGGTCGCGGCCGGGGGCGGAGGTCAAGCCGCTGGACATTGACAGCCTGAGCAGCGGCGCGCGGGTCAACCTGTCCCATCCGTTCATCCGCAGCCGCAGCCAGACCTTGCGCCTTGACGCCGGTTTCGCCCTGCGCGACAGCCAGAGCGCGGTCTTGGGCGCGCCGATGTCGGAAGACCGGCTGCGGGTCGCCTCGCTCGCCCTGTCCTATGATTTCGCCGACGCTCTCGACGGGGCCAATCTGGCGCAGGCGACGGTTTCCAAGGGCCTGAACGTGCTGGACGCCAGCCGCACCGGCTCGCCGCGCGCCAGCCGGGCCGGCGGGCGCAGCGATTTCCTGAAGTATCATCTGCTGCTTCAGCGCAACCAGCCGATCACCGATCAATTGTCCATCGTCGTTGCGGCGGAAGGCCAGTACAGCGCCGATCAGCTTTTGTCGGGCGAAGAATTCGGCGTCGGCGGCAAGAGCTACGGCCGCGCCTTCGACAGTTCGGAAATCACCGGCGACAGCGGCGGCGCGGCGAAGCTGGAGGCGGCCTATCTGCTGCCCCCTTGGCAAGAGAAATGGCTGAACTACGCTCAAGCCTATGTCTTTTCAGACTATGGCTGGGTGTGGAATCATGAGACCGGAACGCGCCACGGACGCCAAGCTTTGGCCTCTTTCGGCGGCGGGCTGCGCTTTGGCGTGCTTGACCGGCTGGACGGCTTTATTGAGCTGGCGTTGCCTAAGCTGCGCGACCCATCCGCCACCGAAGACCGCGGCGCGCGGGCGTTTTTCAGTCTGTCGGCGAGGTTCTAGGCGATGAAAACCCGCCTGCCGCTGATCGCCATGGGCGTGCTGGCCGCCTTTCCCGCCAACGCCGGGCCGCAAGACGGCGTGGTGGCGGCGGGCAATGCGGAAATTCGCCACGACGGCCCCGGCAAGCTGACGGTCAACCAGACCAGCGACCGCGCGGTGATCGATTGGCGTAGCTTTTCCATTGGCGCAGGCGAGCAGGCGCATTTCCAGCAACCCTCCGCCACGTCCATCACCCTCAACCGCGTGACCGGGGGGGAAGTGTCGGAAATCATGGGGCGGCTGTCCGCCACCGGCCGGCTATGGCTGGTCAATCCCAACGGCATCGTCTTCGGCCGCAACGCGCAAGTCGATGTGGCCGGGCTGCTCGCCACCACCGCCGACATTCGCAACGACGACTTCATGGCCGGGCGCTTCCGCTTTGAAGGCCGCGCCGACTCGAGCGCCATGGTGGTGAACGAGGGGAACATCACCGTGCGCGACGCCGGACTGGCGGCGCTGGTCGCCCCCGGCGTCGCCAACGACGGGACCATCACCGCGAGGCTGGGGGAGGTTCACCTCGCCAGCGGCAGCAAATACGTCGTCGATTTCTACGGCGACCAGCGCATCAACGTCGCGGTCGATGCGCCGGTGACCAAGGCGCCGCGCAAGGCGGACGAAAGTCCGGCGGAAGCCGCCGTTTCCAACAAAGGCCGCGTCGTCGCCGATGGCGGCCGGGTGCGCATGACCGCGGCGACGGCGAAAGGCGTCATTGACCGCGCCGTCAACATGAGCGGCGTGGTGCAGGCGCGCAGCGTTGAGACCCGCAACGGCGAAATCATCCTGTCCGGCGGCGACAACGGGACGGTGCAGGTTTCCGGAACGCTGGACGCCTCAGGCCGCGACCACGCCGGGGCCAAGGGCGGAACGGTCGCCGTAACCGGCGAGCGGGTGGCGTTGACCTCGACCGCCCGGATTGACGCTTCGGGG
>CALGOL010000319.1 GCA_937960755.1 uncultured Azospirillum sp. | reverse complement strand
TACGAGATTACAAGGTGACTGGAGTTCAGACGTGTGCTCTTCCGATCTGCGTTCAGCGCGTCCAGCAGCTTTTCCCGGTGCATCAAGACGGCGCGGCTTTCCGCCAACTCTTTTTCTTCGCCGACGCGCGGGTCGAGTTCGTCCAACTCGGCGGCGGCGTGGCGCAGATAGTCTTCTTCGGCCCGCGCCCGCGTCGCTTCTGCGGCCGCCTTAGCTCGCGCCTCCTCCACCTGCCGCCACGCCCGCCAAGCGGCGGCGACCCTGGCGACGGCGTAAACGTCGCCGGCGAAGGAATCCAGCACGTCGCGGTGGGTGGCGGGATTGAGCAGCCCTTGCGTGTCGAACTGACCGTGAATTTCCACCAGTTCGGCGCCGATCTGCTTCAGCAGCGCGACGCCGACCGGCTGATCGTTGATCCAGGCGCGCGAGCGGCCGTCGGCGGAAACGGTGCGGCGCACCACCAGCCGCTCTTCCGCCTCCAGCCCCTGCTCGCGCAAAACGGCGAGCGCCGGGTGTTCAGGCGAAACGTCGAATTCGGCGGTGACGCCGGCTTGCTCCGCGCCATGACGCACCAGCCCCGCCCCGCCCCGCCCGCCCAAGGCCAAGCCCAGGGCGTCGAGCAGAATCGACTTGCCGGCGCCGGTTTCGCCGGTCAGCACCGTCAAACCCTGCCGGAAGCCAAGCCCCAGCCGGTCGATCAGCACGACGTCGCGAATGGCGAGATGAGTGAGCGCCGAGCGCTTTAGAACAGGGAGTTCCAGGCTCGATTGATCCACGACTTCTTATCTCCCGCGGGGCGCAGGCCGGCGTCTTCCAACAGCGCGTAGCTGTCCATATACCAGTCGCTGCCCGGGTAGTTGTGGCCAAGAACGGCGGCGGCGGCGCGCGCTTCGTCCTTCACCCCCAGCGCCAGATAGCATTCCACCAGACGGTGCAGGGCTTCCGGCACATGCGAGGTGGTCTGATACTGCTCCACCACATTGCGGAACCGGCCGACCGCGGCGGAATACTGCCCCTGCTTCAGATAGTAGCGGCCGATCTCCATTTCCTTGCCCGCCAAGTGGTCGACCGTCAGGTCGATCTTCAGCTTGGCGTCGCGGGCGTACTGGCTGTCGGGGAAGCGGCGCACCACTTCCTGCAACGCCTCCAACGACTGCTTGGTCATGCGCTGGTCGCGCTTAACGTCGGTGATCTGCTCGTAATAGCAGATGGCGCGCATGTAATAGGCGTAGGCGACGTCGGGATGGCCGGGGTGCAACTGGATAAAGCGATCCAGCGCCAGAATGGCGTCGTCGTACTTTTGATTCTGATAATGGGCGAAGGCGGCGCGCAACTGGGCGCGGGTCGCTTCCGACGAATAGGGGTGCTGGCGCTCCACCTCGTCGAACAGGCGGGCGGCTTCCTTGTAGCGTTCCGCCTGCATCGCGGCGTTGGCTTCGCCGAAGATCGTCCCGGCGGGCCGCTCGACATAGGGGAGATCCTCGTCGCCGGACGAGCATGCGGCCATCATGGCGCAAGCCGCAACGGCGAAGGAACGGATCAGCAGCTTGGGCGGGGCGAACCGGGGCATGGGCGATCATCGTCAAGTCGGAGAAACGACGACCTTATAGCATGGCGGTCCCGCCGCGCCGCAAGAACGATTCCGCAGCCTTCGTGTGATCGTGCGGCAACGGGCGCGACGCAATCGCAACAGTTGGTCTGCGAACCACTTGCGGCGGCGACGAAAGTCAGGCTTATTACGAGTCGCCGGCTTATGGTTAACGCCGCCAGCCGGGCGATTTCCTTACCAACCGGGGCGGACGCGCCTGTGGGATTGAGGACCGGGGGGATGACGAAATCCAGCTTGCGCCGCGCCGTATCGGCATTGGCGGCCGCCGCGGTTTTGGTCGCGGGCGGCGTCGCGCCGTCGATTCCCGTTGCGCGCGCGCAAAACACCCTTCCGCAAAACACCCTGCCCCAAAACACCGCCGCCTTGCCGTCCATTCCCTCGGCGCATCGCCCGCAGGTGGTCGATTTGCGTTTCGGCCGCCATGACGGCGTGACTCGTATCGTCATTGAGCTGTCCGACACTGTGAATTGGTCGGTCGAGGCGCTGGCGAATCCGGCGCGGGTCGAAGCGCGCTTCACCGATCTCGCCCCCGGCGCCGGCCCGTTCGCCGAAGGGCCGGGCATCGATCTTGTCTCCCGCTACCGCCAGGAAGCCGACGGTTCCGGCCGACGCTTGGTGTTTTATGGAAATGCCCCGGTGCGGGTGAAGGAAAGCTTCCTCATTCCGCCGCGCGACGGCCGACAAGCCCGGCTGGTGATTGACGTCGAGCGCGGCGCGCCGTCGCTGTCGACTCGTC
>CALGOL010000318.1 GCA_937960755.1 uncultured Azospirillum sp. | reverse complement strand
GCTCCGGCGGCGGCTGGCCCGGCCGACATCCTGCCCTTGCTGGCGTCGGCCAGCGTCGATGCGGGCAAGGCGGCGACCAAGGCTTGCGCCGCCTGCCACACCTTCGATCAGGGCGGGGCCAACAAGGTGGGGCCGAACCTTTACGGCGTCGTCGGGGCGGATAAGGGCCATGTCGCCGGCTTCAACTACTCCGACGCTTTGAAGGCGACCCCCAGCCCGTGGACGGAAAGCAAGCTCAACCTCTTCTTGTTTTCGCCCAAAACTTACGCCCCCGGCACCAAAATGAGCTTCGCCGGCATCAAGAGCGACAAAGAGCGCGCCGACGTCATCGCCTATTTGCGCTCGCTCTCCCCCGGCGCGCCGGGGCCGCAATAGCAGTTCGCCCACCCGGCGGCTGTTATATATTAGAAATATCCCTTGAACGCTTTTTGCGCAGAGTCTATCCTGTTTCCATAATGCCGGCCGGGGTCTTGCTCACCCCGGCGTCGGCGACCGAACCGGAATGGGCGACCTAAATATAGTGGGCAACCAGCGTGGGGAGGTGCGCATGTTGATGTCGCAGGACGCGGCGTCGGGCCGTGACCGGGCGCCGAAGCGTCAGGACGCCGCCAGCGAAGAGTTAAACCGCCATCATGACGCGATCATTGGTCTTGAACGCCGCTTAGCCAGCGCCGCGTGCGATGTCGGCGTCGCGCGGATGGCCTTAGCCCGTCATTATTCGGCCTTCGCCTTGGGCATGGTGCGCCGGATGGGCGGCGACGTTCGGGTGATGAAAACCCTGACCGACCGCAACAACATCATTCCGCTGGCGGGAGGCGTCACGGCGGATTGACCGCGCGAGCGGCGCAAAGAAACTGGGTGGAGACGCGACAAGGGGCCGGCGACGGCCCCTTTTTTTGTTTTAGGGGGTGTTTTGCTTTAGGCGATGATGTCGGGCAGAAGCTGACTTTCCAGCCGGGAAATCGCATCTTTCAGCGACAGCTTGCGCTTTTTCAATCGCTGCATCTGCAATTGGTCGATGGGGGCTTGTTCGGCCAGCCGGGAAATGACGTCGTCAAGATCCCTGTGTTCGCTGCGCAGATCGGCCAGCTTCTGCCGCAGGGTTTCCTGATCTTCCATGGTCGCGCTAATTGTTGTCGCCGAAACAAAGCGCACTATAGCAAAAAAACCGCGAAAGCCGAAGCGTGAACGCAGTTGCAGCGCAAAGATATTCGCAGTCTCCGGCTATGCGGTTGCAAAATAAGCATTTTTAGGTCATTGTTCGTATGGCCGGCCAAACCGGCGCGCGTAACGGCAACCTGGGGAGGCGGCGGGGATGACCACCACGAAACGCATCGGCATCTTGACCAGCGGCGGCGATTGCGCCGGGCTCAACGCGGCGATGCGCGCGGTGGTCCACCGGGCGGTGCTGACGTATGGATGGCAGGTGCTGGGGGTGCTGGAAGGCACGCAAGGGCTGTTGAGCCGTCCGGTGCGCTATCGTCAGCTCACCCTGTCCGACGTCGACGGCAACATGATGCGGCTGGGCGGCACCATCCTCGGCACCACCAACAAGGGCGATCCCTTCGCCTATCCCATGGGCGACGGCGTGGTGAAGGACCGCTCCGACGAAATCGTCGGCGGCTATCGCGAATTAGGACTCGACGCGCTGATCGGCATTGGCGGCGACGGCAGCTTCGCCATTTTGCACCGTCTGGCGGAAAAGGGCGGCTTCAACCTGATCGGCATCCCCAAGACCATCGACAATGATCTCGGCATGACGGAAATGTCGGTGGGTTACGACACCGCGGTCGGCGTGGCGGTGGAGGCGCTGGACCGCTTGCAGCCCACCGCCGCCAGCCATGAACGGGTGATGGTGCTGGAGGTGATGGGCCGCGACGCCGGCCACATCGCCTTGGCGGCGGGGATTTCCGGCGGGGCCGACGTCATTCTCATCCCGGAGGTTCCCTATTCCATCGAAGCGGTGGCGGCGAAGATTCAGCAGGTTAAGCAGACTGGCCGCAACTTCGCCCTGGTGGTGGTGTCGGAGGCGGTGAAGACGCTGGACGGCTCCAAGGCCACCAAAGTGTTCGCCGACGGCCAGAAGCGTTACGGCGGCATCGGCGATTATATCGGTGAAAAAATCGCCGAAGCGACCGGGGCGGAAACCCGCGTCACCGTGCTGGGCCATGTGCAGCGCGGCTGCCCCCCCAGCCCGACCGACCGGCTGACCGCGTCGGCTTTCGGCGTGCATGCGGTGGACTTGATCGCCGAAGGCAAGCGTGATCGCATGGTGGCGTGGTCGAATCGCGGCGTCATCGACGTGCCGATCACCGAAGCCATCGCCCGCTACGCCTGCGTTCGGCTTGACGGCCCGTTGGTTAAGACCGCGCGCGGGCTGGGCATCAGCTTGGGCGATTGAGCCGGGATGGGGGCTAGTCCCCGCTTGGTCCGCGGCGACCCTGCTTGACCTCCGACCGCTTGGCCTTGCCCTCCAGCCGGCGTAATTGCGAGCCGTAGGTCGGCTTGGTCGGGCGGCGGATTTTCGGGACGACGGTCGCGTCGCGGATCAACTCCACCAGCCGTTCCCGCACGTCTTCGCGGTTGCGCAACTGCGAGCGGTGGCGGTCGCCGACGATAATCAGCACCCCCGCCGCCGTCATCCTCGACCCGGCCAGCCGAACCAGCCGGCGCTTGACGTCGTCGGGGATGTTGGGGGAGGCGGCGACGTCAAAGCGCAACTGCACCGCCGAATCGGTCTTGTTGACGTGCTGGCCGCCGGGACCGGAGGCGCGGACGAACTCTTCATGTAGTTCGTCCTCATCCAAGATGATGCGGGGCGAAACCCTGATTTCTCCGGCCATGGCCGTCCCTTGCCGCCTGTTCACGCCAAAACCGCCGGATCATGGCGCGGCGGCGGGCGTTTGAAAAGGGCCGCCTGCTTTGCAACTCCCCGCGGCATGGGCCGCCGCCTCGCCGCTCGGCTCAGAACACCAACGGTCATCATTTGTGACCGTTGGTATCAGTCGCTGGCGAGGTTGAACGGCCGCGCCATGACCGTCCGGACAAATAAAGCGCAAGAGTACAAGCTTTTGCGATTGAAAGTGAAAATTAATACTACCAAAAAACATATTGCAACGCAAATAATCTTCAATTCATCCAATGTCGTTCTTTCGCCCAATCATTGGATTGTGCGATAATGGATGAAAAGAACAATAAGAAAAACATTATGTGGGAGGAGAGGATGACAGTGAGAAAAACTGGCGGACGCTGGGGCGTGCGCGCCAGCTTGATGGCGGTTATTGGCGGGGTGTTGTCGGGTACGCTGATCGCCGCCGCGGTGGCGCTCAACGGTTACGGGCAACTTGAATCGACAATAAATAAAATCGTCGGTTATTCAATACCTTCAATGACTGAAGCGCTGACGGTGGCGCAAGGGGCGGAACGGCTTGTGGCGCTGGCCCCGTTGTTGGCGTCGCTGGAATCGGCGGACGATCAAACGGACGTCGCCGCACGACTAAAAGAAACGGCCGGCAGATTTACGCGCACGCTCGCCAGTCTTAGCGAGAAAAGCCCGAACAATCCTCAGGTCGCGCGCATCGAACAGGCCGCCACGGCCCTGCTGGCGGATTTGAACGAACTTCAGGCGGTGACCACCCGGCGTTTGCAGTTTGCCGATCAACGGATGGCGCAGACGACCAAGCTAATCGATGTTTCCGCCCATATTCAGCAGCTGTTGGCCCCGTGGAAAAGCGTGGCGGCTGGCGACGAGGACAGCGCGGCGATGAGCGTCTCAATGGCGAGCGACTTCGCTGGGGCGCAAACCGCGGCGATGGAGCTGATGGCGGCGCGCGGCCGGGCCGGACCGTTGATCGCGTTCAGCGCCGACCTTGAAGCGACGCGCAACGTGCTGCTGGAGGCGTCACAGATCAGCGACGTCAAACGGATCGGGGTGATTGGCGCCCGCTCGGAGTTTCAGTTGACCACGGCGGAAGGCACCCTGGCGTCATTGCCGGATCAACTGGCGGCGAAAATGGCCGGCGCCCTGGCGAATATGCGCGCCGCCGCCAGCGGCCCGGGCGGACTGGTGGCGTTGCGGTTGCAGGAGTTGGAGGTGTTGGCGCGGTCCAATCAGTTGTTGACGCAGAACCGCGCGTTGGCGACGCAGTTGTCGAGCGTCGTGGAAGAGTTGGTGGCCGAACAAAAGGACGCGGCGGCGACGGACGTCGCGGCCAATGCGACGACCCTTGACCATAGCCGGTTGACGCTGATCGCGGTCAGCCTGCTGAGCGTCGTCGCGTCGGTTTTGGTGGTTTGGCTTTACGTCGGGCGCAACGTGGTGCGCCGCCTGCTGGCGCTTAAGGAGAGCATGGGCCGCATCGCTTCCGGCGATCTGTCGGCCCCGGTCGAAGCCAAAGGGGGGGATGAAATCGCTGAAATGGCCGCGGCGCTGGCGGTGTTCCGCGATAACGCCGAAGAAGCGCTGGCCTTGCAGCGCCGTTCCGACGACGAGCGCCGCCGACGCGGCGGAGCGCGCGTCGCAAAACGTCGACGGCGCGGCTTCGGCGGCGCAGCAACTGACGGCCTCCATCGGCGAAATCAGCCGTCGAGTGACGGAGGCGGCGACCATTTCCCGCCGCGCCGCCGCCGACGCCCGGCACACTGATGAAACCGTTCGTGAGCTGGCGGAAGCGGCGGCCAAGATCGGGCAGGTCGTGGAGTTAATCACCGATATCGCCGGGCAAACCAATCTGCTGGCGCTTAACGCCACCATCGAGGCGGCGCGGGCCGGCGAGGCCGGCAAGGGCTTCGCCGTGGTGGCTGGGGAAGTGAAAAGCCTCGCCAATCAGACCGCCAAGGCGACAGACGATATCGCCGCGCAAATCGCCAGCATTCAGAAAATCACGCAAGAAGCGGTATCGGCGATTCGCAGCATCGGCGGCACCATCGGACGGATCGACGCCATCGCTTCGGGCATCGCCGCGGCCGTGGAGGAGCAGGGGGCGGCGACGGCGGAAATCGCCCGCAACGTGCAAGCGGCGGCGAGCGGCACCGCGCAGCTGAGCCGCAGCATCGATCACGTGCGCAGTTCGGCGGAGACCACCGGGCGGTCAGCCAACGAGGTGTTGTCCGCCGCCGCTGACGTCACCGGCAAGACGTCGCGGTTAATGGATCAGGTCGAGGGCTTCTTGCGCAAAGTCCGATCCGCCTGACCATTCGACGGGCGACGGCGTGGATTCGGGCGGCGCGACGTCTCGCCGTCCGCCGCCGGGGTCTCATCGTCCAGCCGGCAAATCCTTCAGATAAACCGCAATCGCCCGGCGGTCAGCTTTGGTCAGTTTGGATGTCGAATTACGGATCACCTCCGCCATCGCGCCGCCGGCGAAATCGCCTTCCGGGTCCATGCCCATTTCAAGATAGGTTTCAACATCGCCCAGCGACCATTGCGAAAAGTTCTTGGCGCGGCGCGTCAGCGCCGGCACGGCGTCGCCTTCCGGTCCTTGCGGATTGCCCGACAGATAGCGCGCCGGGTCCATCGCGCCCAAGGGGCCGCGCTGGGTGTGGCATTCGCCGCAGTGCGCCAGCGCGTCGACGATGTAGCGGCCGCGGTTCCATTCCGCCGGCTTGCTGGGGTTGTCGGGGACCGGCTTGTCGACGATGTGGAACATGAAGCGCCAGCCCGGCAGCAGGAAACGCCAGCCGTAAGGCGCGCCTAACTCATGCGGCCGATTAGGCCGGTCCACCGGCGCTTGCGCCTTGAGATAGGCGAACAAATCCTTGATGTCGCCGTCGGTCATCCGCGCGTAGGAGGTGAAGGGAAAAGCCGGGAACAGCGATTTGTCGCCGGGGCCGACGCCTTCCCGCAGCGCGCGGATGAAGTCGCCTTCGGTCCAGGCGCCGATCCCGTACTGCGGGTCGGGGGTGATGTTGGGGGTGTAGAACACGCCGAACGGGGTTTCCAGCGCGCGGGCGCCGGTCAAGGGCGCGCCTTTGTTCTTTTCATCCGTGTGGCAGCCCAGACAGCCGGCGGCGGCGAAGACGTACGCCCCGCGCGTTACGGGATCGGTCGACGCCGGGTCGGCCGCCGCCGCCGGAGCGACGGAGAGCGCTAACGAGATGGCGGCGGCGGCGAAGGGAAACGCGCGGTGCGTCGTCACGGGGTTTAGTCCTTCTTGATGCGGAAGGCTTCATGACAGTTTTTGCAGCTGCCGCCCAGCGCCTGCAT
>CALGOL010000317.1 GCA_937960755.1 uncultured Azospirillum sp. | reverse complement strand
CGAAACCACCAGTTCGCCCGGCGCCAGCGCGGTTTCAAACATGCCGGTGAAGAAATCTTCCGCCGCCAAGCGCCGCCGGTCGGTGACGACCTCCGCGTCGAGCGCCAGCAGCGCCGCCGGATAATCCGCCGCCGGGTCGGCGTTGGCGACCGAGCCGCCCAACGTGCCCATATTGCGCACCTGCCGATCACCGATGCCGGCGGCGAGATTCGCCAGCCCCGGCAGAACCGCCCGCACCGTCGGATCAGCCGCGACGTCGGCATGGCGAGTCGCGGCGCCGATAACCAGCCGCTCGCCTTCCAGCCGAACGCCGCGCAGCTCCGCCAGCCGCGCAACATCCACCAGCGCGGACGGCTGGGCCAGCCGTTGCTTGAGGGTCGGGATCAACGTCTGGCCGCCGGCCAGCGCCTTGGCGTCGGGGTCTGCGGCCAGCAGCGCCGCGGCTTCTTCCAGGCTGGCGGCGCGGCGATAGGCAAAACCGTACATGGTCGGCGCTCCCCCGTACTTTAAAAAAATGCAGCCTAACCGGCCGCACGCATGGCGGCGGCGCCGGCCAGCACCGCTTTGACGATATTTTGATAGCCGGTGCAACGACAGAGGTTGCCCTCCAACCCGTCGCGCACCGCTTGCTCATCCAAATCCGGCGTCGTCCGCGCCAATTCGATGGCGCTCAACACCATGCCGGGGGTGCAAAAGCCGCACTGCAAACCATGGTGTTCGTGAAACGCCGCCTGCATCGGGTGCAGCGACCCGTCCGGCCCGGCCAGTCCTTCGCCAGCCAGTCCCTCCACCGTCAGCACCTCGCCGCCGTCGGCCTGGGCCGCCAGCACGGTGCAGGCTTTGACTGAACGGCCGTCCAGCAGCACGACGCAAGCGCCGCACTGGCTGGTGTCGCAACCGACGTGGGTTCCGGTCAACCCCAACGCCTCGCGCAGCACGCTGGACAACAGGGCCCGCTCGTCAGTCTCAACCGATACCGGGCGTCCGTTCACTGTAAGCGCCACCGTGAAGCTCATCAAACGCCCCCCTTGCAGCCCCCGTTTCGGGGTTAACGGGTGGTGCCGGTCGGTCCGCGGGTCGCCTTCGACGCCGGGTTGAACTTGCCGACATTGCCCAACAACTGTTCCAGCAGACCCATTTCATGCCCAGCGGTGGGCGTGGCGCGGTCCACCAACTCCAACTCCTGGCCTTGCGCCTTGTCGATGTCGCGAATCTCCTTAACCACGCCGTTAGATTCGAAACGGATGGCGACGACGCGACGCTCCACCACTTCCGGCTCAAAGAACGCGGTGCGCTCAGTCACCTGACCGATATAGTACCAGGAGCGCGTATCGAAAGTGCCGACGGAAGTCGGCGTGCCGAGAATCTGCAACACGTCGTCGGCGGTGGACTTGCCGGCCTGAAGCTGCGCCAGCCGTTCGGAGTCCACCATGTGGCCGCGGGTGTGGACGATGGGCGAACAGGCCGCCGTTCCCAGGCCCAAAGCCAAAGCCAGCAGCGGGGCGGCGGAAAAACGGAACTTCATCGGCGGTCATCCGGGGCAGGAGATCAACAAGGGGCTATGCAGTCGTTTCGCAACCGCCCGACTTGACGTCGGGCGGGCGCCGCCCGCATATGCCCGCTTATCGTCTCTTGCACCAATGGGGGACGACCTGTCAACGCCGCCGCCGGTTTTCGCCATGCCTTCCCGCATTCTCGCCGCCCTCTCCCGCCTGCTCGCCGATCCGGCCGACCCGCCGGCCCGCTCGCTTTATCTTGCGGCGGCGGATCAAGCCCGCAATCCGGCTTTTTACACCCGGCTCGCCGTGCCCGACACGCTGGACGGCCGTTACGAGCTGGTGACGCTGCACGTCTATTTGCTGCTGCGCGCGCTGAAGGGCCGCGGCAAGACGGCGCACGACGTCGGCCGCCGGCTGATGGAGGTGATGGTGGACGACTTCGACCGCACGCTGCGAGAAATGGGCGTCGGCGACACCGGCATCGCCCGGCGCGTCAAACAGATGGCGCGCGGCTTCGCCGGCCGGCAGGCGGCCTATGACGCGGCGCTGGAATCGCCCGGCGATGAAGCGTTGGACGTGGCGGCGGATAATAATATTTACGGCACGGTGACCGATGTTCCGGCCCAAACCCGCGCCGCCATGATAGCCTACATTCGCCGCGAGGCGACGCCCCCCGACGCTGAAAGATTGGCTGAACTGCTAGCGGGACGCGCGGCGTTCGGCCCCGTGGTCGAAGAACAAGCCGCGGAAAAATAAGGAGATAACGCCATGCGCCTGACCGACGATCCGCCCAAGGCGGAATTTTCCCGCACGATTCCGGTGGACCGCCTGCGCCGCGGCGTGGTTTCCGAACGTATCGAAGCGAACGAGCACGAACGCCAAGCGCTGGCCGAACGTTTTGAGCTGGAGGCGATCAGCCGCCTGACCGCCGACGTCCGACTGGAGGCGCTGCCCAACGACATGGTGCGGGTCACCGGCCGGCTGGAGGCCGCCGTGGTGCAGACTTGCGTGGTGTCGCTGGAATCGGTCCCGGCGGAAGTGGCCGAGAGCTTCTCCGCCCTGTTCGCGCCGCCGGAGATGATCGGCGACGAAGACGGCGACCTCGACATTGATTTTGAAGCGCTGGCGGAAGAAGAAGATGATCTGCCGGAGCCCATCCTCAATCACCGCATCGACATCGGCGAATTGACCGCGCAACACTTGTCATTAGCCCTCGACCCCTACCCCCGCGCCCCCGACGCGACGTTTGAAGAAATCATCGAACATGACGAGCCGGAAGGCGGTTATGACGCGCTGAACGACGAAGAAGTCGCGGCTGGCGACGCTGAAAATACGAACGGCGCTAACGACGCTGAAAATACCAAAGGGGCGGAGAACCCGGTTCGCCGCCCCTTCGCCGATCTCGATAAACTGCTCAAGAAGTCTTGAGAAGTTTACTTCTTCGTCCACACTTCGGTGCCGCCCTTGCCCTTGTCGGCGCGGCGCCACCACTTGCCCGACAGCGAGCCGTCGGGATTGATGTCGAACAGCATGATGCTGTTCTTGCCGTCAGCCACCGACGCCACGGCGAAAACGTTGCCGGTGACTTGGCCGACGCCGAGGTAGGAACCGCCGTCCCAAACAACGTCATAAGCGCCCGAAGCCGCCGGCTTAACAACAACAGTACCCGGACCTTCGTACTTGGAGCCGTCGGTGTCGGTGCCGTTATAGGCGTAGTTTCCAGCGACCGACTGCGCCATGGCCGGCGAAGCGAAAGCAATGGCGGCGACGGCGACGGCGGCGAGAGTCTTCAGCATCTTAAGTTAGTCCCCTGACGATGCGTTGCTCTGAAATGCGACGAGGCGCTTTTACTGTCACCATACGTCGCTAAGACATAGAATTTACTTTTCCTAAACAAACGTCAACAGGGAAGTTATATTGTTTCTAACTTGATATTCTGATAATACGAAGACGTAACCAAGATAAACGCATCACCGAGTCGACGCCGCCGCAATCGCCTGATTGAACGCCCGCACCCCGGCGCCTGGGCCTTCGGCATGGTTCCAAACCGCCGTCACCACGGCGATGAAGTCGGCCCCCGCCGCCACCAAAGGCGCACAGTTGTCAGGGGTGATTCCGCCGATGGCGACGCACGGCGTCTCCATCAACTCCGCCCACCACGTCAGCAATTCCGGCTCCGGCCGATAATCAGACGGCTTGGTGTTGGTGGGATAAAACGCGCCGAAAGCGACGTAGTCCGCGCCCGACTCCGCCGCCTCCATCGCCAGATGACGGCTGTCGTGGCAGGTGACGCCGACAATCGCCCCCGGCCCCACCGCCTTGCGGGCGTCGCGGTAGGAGGCGTCGCTCTGGCCGACATGAACGCCGTCGCAACCCGTTTGCGCCGCCAGATCGGGGCGGTCGTTGAGGATGAAGGCGACGTCGCGCTCCTGCGCCACCGGGCGCAGCGCGTCCACCGCGCGGCGAATCGCGTCGTCGTCGACGTCCTTGAGCCGCAACTGCACGCAAGCGACGTCGCCGGCGTCCAACGCTTCGGCCAATTGAACGGCGAAAGCCGCCGGCTGGAGAACCGGCGGCGTCACCAGATAGAGCCGGCACGGGGCCGGCTCATTCTTCGGCGGGGCTTTGGCCACGCTTATTCCTTGTTCTGATAGATCTTCATGATCCGGTCGAGCAGCGCCAGCGCTTCATCCTTCGGGCGCTGGAAGGCGTTGCGGCCGATGATCGAGCCGTTGCCGCCGCCGTCGCGGATGGCGCGGGCGTCGTCGAACACCGCGTCTTCGCCCTTGGTGGCGCCGCCGGAGAACACGACGATGCGGCGGCCGTTAAAGGCGCACTGCATGATGTGCTTGACGCGGGCGGCCTGCGACGAAATGTCGATGCCCTTCGACTCGTACACCTTCTTGGCTTCCGCCTGCTCCAGATGGGCGCTGGGCAGCTTCACCTTGATGATGTGGGCGCCCAAGAGCGCCGCCATGTGGGCGGCGTAGCCGATGACGTCCATCGCCAGCTCGCCGTCCTTCGACAGCCCGCCGCCGCGCGGATAGGACCACAGCACGGTGGCGAGGCCGACCGCCTTGGCTTCCGCCGATAGTTCACGAATTTCTTCGTACTGGTCGAACATCGCGTCGGAGCTGGGATAGATGGTGAAGCCGATGGCCGAGCAGCCCAGGCGCAGCGCGTCGTCGATCGAAGCGGTGACCGCCTGATCCGGCGCGTCCTTTTCCCGCGACAGGCTGTTGGACGAGTTCATCTTCAAGATGGTCGGGATGGCGCCGGCGAAGGTGTCGGCCCCGGCTTCCAGCGAGCCCAACGGCGCGGCGTAGGCGTTGCAGCCGGCGTCGATGGCGAGCTGGTAATGGTAGTGCGGATCGTAGCCCGCCGGGTTCGGGGCGAACGAGCGGGCGGGGCCATGCTCAAAGCCCTGATCGACCGGCAGGATCACCAGCTTGCCGGTGCCGCCCAGCTTGCCTTCCATGAGGATGCGGGCGAGGTTCGCCTTGACGCCCGGAGAGTCGCTTTCATAGTTGGCGAGGATGTCTTTGACGCGGCGCGTGATCTTCATGGAATGCTGCCTTGCTTGGGGTAATTCTTGGGCTTTTGGCGTATTTCCGCCGTTCCGCCGTGGCTTCCGGCCTTAGCGGGCCTGAAATAGCGCAGCCGGCGCCGCTTTGCAACGGCCGTGCGGCGGCGGCGGACAATTGCTTGAAGCGGCGCAAAAACCCGCTCCCCAGACCCGAGAGCGACGCTTTCCGGTCCGTGGTCGCCGTTGGGCGGGGTCGTGACGGCGGTTTGCAAACCCGCCGCGAAAAGGCTAAGCAACGGCGTCATTTTCCAACGAGAAGCGCCTTTCCGCCATGGCTAAAGCCGTCACCCGCTATGTCTGCCAAGCCTGCGGCGCCTCCTTTCCTAAATGGGCGGGGCGCTGCGACGCCTGCGGCGAATGGAACTCGCTGGTCGAAGAAGTGGTCGAAAAAGGCCCGCCCAAGAGCCTGGCCGACGGCCGCAAGGGCAAACGGCTCGACTTCGTCGGCCTGACCGGCGCTTCCTCCACCCCGCCGCGCCGTCTGACCAATATCGCCGAGTTCGACCGGGTGTGCGGCGGCGGGCTGGTCCCCGGCTCCGCCCTTTTGGTCGGCGGCGACCCCGGCATCGGCAAATCCACCCTTCTGTTACAGGCCGCCGCCCGTTTGTCGGCGACCGGCCGCGTCGCCTATGTC
>CALGOL010000316.1 GCA_937960755.1 uncultured Azospirillum sp. | reverse complement strand
CGCCATGGCGCCTTGGCCGACCGGAACCGCCTGCTGCATGGCTTGGCCGCGGCGCTTCAGCAGCCGGGCGGCGTCCGCCAGCGTGAAGGTCCCGGCGGCGCACAGGGCGGAATACTCCCCCAGCGAATGGCCGGCGACGTGGGAAAAGTCGGCGGCGATCTTGACGCCGCCCTGGCGCTCCAGCACCCGCACCACGGCGAGCGACACCGCCATCAAGGCGGGCTGGGCGTTTTCAGTCAGCGTCAGTTCGTTTTCCGGTCCTTCGAACATCAGGCGCGACAACGGCTGATTCAGCGCGTCGTCCACTTCTTCAAACACATGGCGGGCGTCGTCGAACGCCGCCGCCAATTCACGGCCCATGCCGACCGCTTGACTGCCCTGACCCGGAAAAACCAGCGCGTTGGTCATATCGCTTCCCGCCCGAATTTAAAAATCGCGCGTCAGTCATACCCGCCGCCGTCCGGCTGTCAAGTCGCGCCGCGCACGTTCTCCACCAACTCGCGCAAGGCGTCGACGTCGTCGATCACCAAACCGCCGTCGGTTTTACGCACCAGACCGTCGCGGGAAAGATCGCTCAACACCCGCGCCACCGTCTCCCGCGTCGCGCTGACCCTGGCGGCGATGTCGGAATGCACCGGGGTCGGCGCCAGCAAGGCGGAGCCGTCGTCGCGCCGCAACGGCGCCGCCAGCCGCAGCAATTCGGCCTGCACCCGGTTGTTGGCGGCGAGGGTGGACAAATCCATAATGCGGTCATTGGAGCGGCGGACCACGGCGCATAGCCGACGCATCACCGCCAGCGCCAGTTCCGGGTGACTGGAAACCAATTGCTGAAACGGCCGCGGCGCCAAAAACGCCACCACCGCGCCAGCTTTGCCGGCGGCGACGTCGGCTGAGCGAGCGCCGCCGTCCAGCGCGGCCAATTCGCCCAAAAAGCCGCCGGCCGGCACGTCGTCAAAGCTGATTTCACGCCCAGAAAGGGAGTGATTCAGTATCCGCACCGAGCCGGAAACGATAAAGCAGACGTCGCGCCCGTCTTCGGCGCGGTCAATAATCCGCTCATCCGGTTTGAAGCTTTTCCAGGCGCAACGGCGCGCCAATTCGGCGCGATCCGCTTCGCTCAGCGGCTTTAAAATAGCGATCCCGTCGAGACTGCGCGGGCCGCCGGCGTTGGCGCCGCCGCTCACCGCGCCTGAAGCCGCCGATAAACGTCGTATTGATCCGCCACCACCAAGCACAACTCCATATAGAACTTAATCATGCCTTGCGTGTAGACCGCCGGACAGCCGGTGTAATAATGCTCGCCGGGCTGCGCCGACGGCTTGATCGGCCCGGTGGAGAGCAGAATAACGCCTTCGGGATCGGCTTCATAATCCAAGAAAAACGCCCGCTGGTCGGTGGGCAGCACATGGGTCGCCTGATGGTCGTCGGCTTCGATATTAGCGGCGCCGAGATACTGCACCAGCATGCCGAGGCTGCCGGTGGCGAGCGCCGCCATGTGCCGGCCGGAGCGGCGCAGCAGCGCGTCGTATTCGGCGTCGGTCTTGCCCGGCAGCAGCAGCGGGGCCGATTCGATCAGGCTCCAGCATACGTGCAACGCAGTATGGCTGCCGGTGCAGGTGATCGACAGCAGGTTATAGTCGCTGGGGGCGTAAAGCTCGCACGACGTCAGGCGCTGCTCCAGCAGGAAGCTGGCGGCGGCGGTGTCGGTGATCTCCCCCGCCTGCCGGCAGCGCTCCTCTTCGGCGAACACGCCGATGGCCCATTCGCGAATCAGCGCGTCCAGCAAATGGCACATGCAGTCGCGCAAGGCGGCGCAAATGATCTCCGGCCGGGCGGCGGCCATCGCCTCCTCGTTATTGGGATCGAGTCCATAGGGCGACTGCGGCGCCGCCGGCACCAACAGGCGGCCGTCTTCCCCCAGCGGCATGCGCGCCGCCATGTGCTGCACCAGCGAGGGATAGAGCAGCGCCAGCGTGGTGTTGACGACGATCTTGTCGTAATCCTCGCTGCGGGTGTCGTGGTGAATCGGGCAGTGACCGCCCAGCTTGCCGAACTCCTCGCCAAACAGATAGTTCGGGTCTTCCTCGATCTTCTTCAGGATGTGGGAGACGGAAATCCGGGTCAGCCCCGCCTGTTCGTGCGCGGCGTTGTAGGCGAGCGCAAAATCGTTGATCCGAGCCATCCCGATGCCTGCTGTTTGGTGTGCGAAAAGACCCCGCCTTGATAACGCTCTTTTCCGCCTTTCGCCAAGCGCCGAGGCGCGGTTAAGCGTTTTTCCCGAGCAACAGGCGCACTTTTTCCAAGTCCTCCGCCGTATCAACGTCGATGAGCACGCCGTCAGCCGCGGTTTCAACCAGAACCAGCCGGTCGGCGCGCTCCGCCAGCAGGGCGCGCGCCCCGACGTCGCCGGTTAACTGCTGGATGGCCGCGAAATGCGCCCGCCCCCACAAGACAGGATTGCCGCGCCGCCCGCCGCGAGTCGGCGCGACGATGTCGCGGCCGCCCGCCGGATCAAAGGCGGCGATCAGGCGATCAATCGCCGCCGGCGCCAAGGGCATGTCGCCAAGACAGGCGACGACGCCCGCAACCTCGGGCGGCAGCGCCGCCAGCCCGACTTTCAACGAAGACGCCATGCCGGAAGCGGCGTCAGGGTTGACGACAATCTTAACCGGCAGATCGTCGAGCGCCGCAACGACGTCGGCGTCAGCGACCACCGCCACGACGGGGCCAGCCCGCGACGACAGCACGCCTTCCACCGTGCGGCGCACCAAGGGCGCGCCGTTCA
>CALGOL010000315.1 GCA_937960755.1 uncultured Azospirillum sp. | reverse complement strand
GGAAAAGCCTTCCCGCCCGGCTTGAAACGACAGCCGCGCCGCGATGTCGGCCAGCCTGGCGCGGAACGCCTGGGCGTCCAAATCCCCCGCCCCTTCGTCCATCGTGCCGGCGGCGAGATAGGCCAAGCCTTCCTTGCCCTTGAGCGGGACGGCGCCCGCCTCCTTAAAGCTCCATGACAAGGCGATGACCGGAATTTTCACGTCTTCGACGTGCCAAATTTCGATGCCGCCCGGACTGACGGTGCGTTTGATTTCCACCGCTTGCGCCGGACGCCACGCCACGGCGACAAAAAGAACGGCGATAAACAGGGCCGTAATGCGGCGCATGGCTTATTACTCCTTAGCGGCGGGTTCGGCGGCGGCAGGTTCAGCGGCGAGAGGCGTCAACAGACCGACGACATGGCCGCCGCCGTTGAAGACGGCGCGAGCGGCGGCCCGCACCTGTTCGGCGCTGACGGCGTCGATGCGCGCCGGCCACGCCTCCACATCCTCCACCGTGCGGCCGGTGGTCAACGCCATGCCCAGCGCCCGCGCCGGGCCGGCCAAGCCGTCAAGCGCATAAGCCGCTCGCGCGAGCATGCGGCGCTTGGCGGTGGCGAGTTCATCTTCCGTCACGCCGTCCGCCAAGACCTTGGCGATTTGCCCGTCGAGCGCCTGCTCCAGCACCGTCATATCGACGCCGGGCAAGGGCGAGGCCCCGGCGTAGAGCATGCCGCCGTCGAGCGCCCCGGCCGAGTACGAGAAATAGGTCTCGGTGGCGAGCTTTTGATCGACCACCAGCGCGCGGTGCAGGCGGGCGGTGTCGCCGCCGCCCATGATTTCCCCCAGCACCTGCAAGGCGTAGACATGGCCGTCGCGGTCGGCGCCGTAAGACGGCGCATGCCACGCCTTATCCAGCGACGGGTCACGGGCCTCAGCGTCGCGCAGAATGACGCGGCGCTCCACCGCGGTGGGCGGCTCGGCGGGACGCAGCCGCGCCGGCACGGGCTTGGGCGGGATGACGCCATAATATTTTTCCGCCAGCGGCAGCACTTCGGCCAGCGACACGTCGCCCGACACCACCAGGATGGCGTTATTGGGGGCGTACCATTTCTTATAGAACGCCTCCGCCGCCGCGCGGTTGAACGCCTTGATGTCGGCGGGCCAACCGATCACCGGGCGGCCGTAGGGGTGATGCACATAGGCGGAGGCGCGCAACTGTTCGGAATAGCGCGCTTCCGGCGTGTTTTCGGAACGCTGGCGGCGCTCTTCCCACACCACCGCCGCTTCCGGCGTCACCAAATCGTCGGTCAGCTTCAGGCCGGTCATGCGGTCGGCCTCCATCGCCATCACCATTTCCAGCCGGTCGCGCGCCACGGTTTGGAAATAGGCGGTGAAGTCGTAGGAGGTGAAGGCGTTGTCCTCCCCGCCATGCTCGGCGACGCGGCGGCTGAATTCGCCCGGCCCCACCTTGTCGGTGCCTTTGAACATCAGGTGTTCAAGGAAATGGGCGACGCCGTATTCGCCGCTGACCTCGTCAGCCGATCCCACCTTGTACCACACCATATGGGTGACGGCGGGAATGCGCCGGTTGGTCGCCACCACCACCTGCATGCCATTGGAAAGAGTGGCGGTTTCCGGGAAATAAACGCCGGCGGGCGCGGCGACCGCGGCGAACGGCGCGATGAGCAAGGCGATGAGGAGAGCCAAGACAGTGGAAAAAACCCTCTCCCCCCTGGGGAGAGGGAAGAGCCGTAGGCTCTGGGTGAGGGGGCGTAGGGTCGGAAGACCGGAAAAATGCCAATTCGATAGCGTTACCCCCCTCACCCAACCCTCTCCCCAGGGGGGAGAGGGCCTTATTTCCCCCTGACGCGCATCGAAGGCGAATTGAACCTGCTGAAGTGGATGAGCGGCATCATCATCGCCGGCGTCGCGTCGTTGGTCGTCAAGACGTTTTTCAGCTAACCGCGCCATTGTCGCTCCCGCCCTTATCGTTATACGCAAACAAAAGGGCGCGCCCCGCTGGGAAGCGCGCCCCCGTTATCTGGTCCCGGCCAGGGCTTAGAACAAGCCGTCCAGCGGCGCCTTGCGCTTGCGTTCGATGGTCGGAACGACGCCGTCGTTAACCGGCTTGCCTTCGGCTTGCAGTTGGCGCAGGCGCTGCGCTTCCGCCTTCGGATCGACCATCGCCACCGGCTCCGCCGGCTTGCGCCAGAACAGCACGGTGTCAACCCACGACTTGTCGGCGACGATCAACTGATTGGTTTCCTGCTCCACCTTGCGGCGAACGTCGGGGTCGACGCCCTTGGCCCCGGCCTGGGCCAGCAGCACGCTTTGGCCGCCGCCGGCGGCGCCGAGGACCTGCCCACGGCCCAGTTCGGCCGCCATCTGCAGCGCGCCGTCGAGGCCTATGTGCCGGGCTTTCAGGTCAACCTGATCCAGCGCCGCGACCGCACCCTGCGCGGCGGCGACCACCTGCCCTTCCTGGAACGCGGCCTGGCCGCCGTGCGCTTTTCCGAACCCTTCGAGAACTACGCCCACCAGCATCAGATCGGAAGAGCGTCGTGTAGGGAAAGAGTGTAGATCTCGGTGGT
>CALGOL010000314.1 GCA_937960755.1 uncultured Azospirillum sp. | reverse complement strand
CCTCCTGGCGGGCCTGTTCGGCTAATTTCGCTTCGTGCCGCGGCTTTTCCACCAGGTACTGGAACCCCAGCAGAATCGCGATCGACAGCGCGATGGCGATAATCATATTGCGTTGGTCGGTCATGGCTTCCGCTGGTCGTCTTGTTTCATCGGGTGTCGTGCGGGTGTTGGTGATCGCACCGGCTGTCGTGTTGGTCGCGCCGCGGCGCCGGGTCCGGCACCGGGTCGTAACCCCAGCCGCCCCACGGATGGCATCGCGCGATGCGACGCGCCGCCAGCCAACTTCCCCGCAACGCGCCGTGCTTAGATAGCGCTTCCAGCGCGTATTGGGAACAGGTCGGATCGTACCGGCAATGCCAACCGACAAACGGCGACAGCGTCAGTCGGTAAACATGGATCAGGCCGCGCAGCAGCAGGACGACCGGATTGGTCATGGCGCGTCCCGCCAAAGCCCCAGTTTTTTCATGGCGGCGGTCAAATCGCCGACCAAATCGCGCCACGGGCGCACCACGGTTTCGCCCCGCGCCACCAGCACGACGTCGTAACCGGCGGCGCAGTGGCGCCCAAGCAAATCCGTCGCCGCGGCGCGCAGCCGTCGCCGGGCGCGATTGCGCTTGACGGCGTTGCCGACCTTCTTGCTAGCGGTCAAGCCAAAACGAACGGCGACGGTTCCCTTGCCGGGACGTTGCCGTTCGTCATGTTTGCGCACCTGCAAGATCAGCCCAGGCGCCACGTGCTTTCGCCGTGTTCCCGCAACCGCCAAAAACTCCGCTCGGCGCAATAGGCCGCCGATGCGGGCGCGGTCCAGACGCGCCGGCCGGCTCAGGCCCGCCGCTATCAGGCGCTGAGAACCTTGCGGCCCTGGGCGCGACGGCGGGCGATGACCTTGCGGCCGCCCGGGGTGGACATGCGGGCGCGAAAGCCGTGGCGGCGCTTGCGGACGATCTTGCTGGGCTGGAAAGTGCGCTTCACGGCACGTAACTCCATAAACGTCGGTCAGAACAAAAACGAGCCATGCCGTATAAGGGGCTTGGGGCCGGGAGTCAACCTGCGTTTCTGTTTGTGACACGCAGCTTCAGTGGTTTCCCCGGACCGCGGGAACCGCTATACCTGCCAACCGCTCCGAGCGCTCTGACCCGCGGGCGCGACAGCGAGGCCGACGCGACGATACTTCCATGCACGATTACGCTTTTTTGAAAGACGCCCTGTTCCTGCTTTTGGCGGCGGTGGTGATGGCCCCGCTGTTCCAGAAACTGCGTCTGCCCGCCGTGCTGGCGTATCTCACCGCCGGGGTGATTTTGGGACCGCACACGCCGGGACCGACGGTCAACCCGGAAACGCCGTCCGTTCTGGCGGAACTGGGCGTGGTTTTCCTGTTGTTCGCCATCGGGCTGGAGCTGCCGTTGTCGCGGCTTCAGGCGATGCGGCGCTTTATTTTCGGCCTTGGTCTGGCGCAAGTGGCGTTGACCGCGGCGGCTATCGCCGTCATCGCCTGGGGTTTGGGCGTCGACGCCCGCGCCGCCCTGGTGATCGGCGCGATGCTCGCCTTTTCCTCCACCGCCACGGTGCTGAAAATGTTGGTGGAGCGCGGCGAGACCGTCGCCCGCTTCGGTCGCATCTCGGTCGCCGTGCTGATTTTCCAGGACTTGGCGGTGGTGCCGCTGCTGGCGCTGTTGCCGCTGTTGGCCGGCGATCAGGCCAGCATCGCCGCGGCGCTCGCCCTCGCCATGGGCAAGGCGTTAGCGGCGATTTTGGTCATTATGATTCTCGGCCGCTTCGTGGTGCGGCCGGCCTATCGCTTCGTGGTGTCGGCCAAAAGCCCGGAAGTGTTCACCGCCGCCAATCTCTGTTTGGTGCTCGCCATCGGCTGGGCGACGGCGGAAGCCGGCATGTCGATGGCGCTGGGGGCGTTTTTGGCTGGGCTGCTGCTGGCCGACACCGCTTATCGCCATCAAGTGGAAGCCGACATCGAGCCGTTTCGCGGCCTGCTGCTCGGGCTGTTCTTCATGACCGTGGGGTTGTCGCTCGACCTGCCCTTCATGGGGGCGAACGCGCCGCTGATACTCGCCTTGACCCTGGCGTTGCTGGTGGGCAAGGGCGCCTTGCTGTTCGGCTTATGCCGGCTGTCCGGTCTGGGCGCCGCGACCGCCTTGCGGGTCGGCTTGATGCTGGCGCAAGGCGGCGAGTTCGCCTTCATCATCATCACCAAGGCGCTGGATCACGGCGTGATGGACGACGAGCTGGGACAACTGCTCACCAGCATCGTCGCGCTCAGCATGGCGGTGACGCCGGCCTTGGGCTGGCTGGCCCACAAGCTGGCGGGAATGGTGGAGGAGCGCTGGGGCGCCGAAAGCTTCGGGCTGGAAACCAGCGACATGTCGCGCCATGTGCTGATTTGCGGCTATGGCCGGGTCGGCCGCGCCGTGGCGCAAGTGCTGACGGCGCACGGCATTCCCTATGTCGCGCTTGACCTTGATCCCAACCGGGTCGCCGACGCCCGCGCCCGCGACTTGCCGGTTTATTACGGCGACGCCGGCAATCCCGGTGTGCTGCGCGCCGCCGGCATCTCCCGCGCCAGAGCGGCGCTGGTGACGCTGAATCGCCCGGCGTCGGCGGAAAAAGCGGTGGAGGCGATGCGGCGAATGTCGGCGAAACTGCCGATCATCTCCCGCGCCCACGATCTGGGACAAAATGAAGCGTTGCGGCTGGCGGGCGCCACCGCGGTGGTGCCGGAAACCATGGAGGCCAGCTTGCACATGGCGGAAGTTTTCTTGCGCATCGTCGGCATGAACGAGGCCGAGGTGGAGAAGACCCTGGAGCGTTTCCGCGCCGACGGCTACGCCGCCCTGCGCCGCCCCGCGGCGCCGGAAGGGAGTTGACGCCGCCCCGCGGCGCCGGAAGGAAACTAAGAACGCCTCCGAATGGCAAAGAAAATTTACCGCTGTTAAGATTTTTTCTTGCCGCCTTTTTGGGCTGGTGATACCAGTCTAGCGTCCGCGTCCGGCTTCTCGCCGGCGTCGGGCGTTCCCCCGCGTAAAGACCAGCCGTGGCGTCCATTGGACGTTGCGTTGCGACTCGATACGCCGACTTAGCGGATCGGACGACCACGCAGAGCGCGCGCGGCCGTCTTCCGGCGCTTGACTGCGGCGGCGTCATCGTCGCCGCAGTCCTTTTCATTCTAGTGCGAAACCAACAAGATAAGCCTTGCTGCATTGCGGAATGTTACGCCGCGGCGCCATAGTGCGATAGTTTCGGCACAAGAAGATTTCAATAGAAATAAAAATAGGTTATGTCCCATCAGCGGATCGGCGGCGGCGAAAGGGAAGCGGCCGGGGCGAAGCCGCGGGGAAACGCGATAATAAAAGCCACAAATAAAGCCCGGCCATGTTGGAAAATAATCAAGAGGTTATGACGATCGTGCAGGGCGTTCCGGCGGCCGTTTTCGTTATTGATGCGGATCATGTCGTACGTTACTGGAACGCAGCTTGCGAGGCGATTTCCGGCCTGACCGCCGCCGAAATGGTGGGCTCCAAAGACGCTTGGCGGGCGTTTTACGATCAGCCGCGTCCGCTGCTGGCCGATGTGGTGATGGACCGCAGCCGCGACGAACTGGTGTCCCGGCTTTACAACGGCAAGTACCGTCCGGCGGCGCTGATGGACGGGGCTTTTGAAGCGGAAGATTTTTTCCCGCACATGCGCGGCGGCGCCTGGCTGTTGTTCACTGCGGCGCCGTTGCGCGACGCCACAGGGGTGGTGATCGGCGCGATTGAAGTGTTGCAGGACATCACCGCGAAAAAGCGGGCGGAAATTGCGCGCCATGAAAGCGAATGCCGGTTGGCGGAAATAATCCAGGGCAGCCCGGTGCCAACCTTCGTGCTCGACGCCGAACACCGCGTCACCCAATGGAACAAAGCGTGCGAAGCCATCATCGGCGCGCCGGCCGAAACAATGGTCGGCACCCAAGACCAATGGCGGCCGTTTTATCCGACCAAGCGGCCGGTGTTGGCCGATCTGGTGCTGGACGGCGGCGATGAGAAAACCATCGCCGCGCTTTATGGCGGCGTTTTTCGCCGTTCCAGCATTGCTGACGGCGCGTTCGAAGCGGAAGGTTGGTTTCCCCATTTCCCCGGCGGCGGGCGCTGGCTGTTTTTCACCGCGGCGCCGCTGCACGGCGCTGACGGCAAGGTGGTGGGGGCGGTGGAGACGCTGCAAGACATCACCGAGCGCAAGCAATATGAAGAAGAGTTGCGCCACAGCGCCAACCATGACGCGCTGACCGGTCTGGTCAATCGCCGCATGTTGATTGATCGGCTGAACCACGCCATCGCCTGCGCCAAGCGCGATATTTCCGGCGTCGCCGTGCTGTTCATCGATCTCGACAACTTCAAAACCGTTAACGACACGCTCGGCCACGACGCCGGCGATCGGCTGGTGCGGCAGGTGGCCGACCGGCTGTCGGATTCCTTGCGCGACGTCGACACCATCGCCCGGCTGGGGGGGGACGAATTCGTCGTGCTGGTCTACGGCCATCTCGACGACCACATCGTGACGCGGGTGATGACCCGCATCCAGCAGACGCTCGCCACGCCGTTCGATCTCGACGGCAACGAGGTGTATGTATCATCCAGCATCGGCGCCGCCATGTTCCCGCGCGACGGCGGCGACAGCGGGACTTTGCTGAAAAACGCCGACGCCGCCATGTATCGCGCCAAGGAGATGGGGCGCGCCAGCTTTCAGTTCTTTCGCGAAGAGATCAACGCCCGTGTCTCGGAACGCATGTTGCTGGAGCGCGACTTGCGCGCCGCCATCATGCATCAAGAGTTGGAAGTGTTTTACCAGCCGCAGGTCGATGTGGCGTCCGGCCGCATTGTCGGGGCGGAGGCGCTGTTGCGCTGGAACAGCCCGACCCGCGGTTCGGTTTCCCCGGCCAAATTCATCCCGGTGGCGGAAGAATCCGGCATGATTATCGCGCTGGGCAAATGGGTGCTGGAAAGAGCGTGCGCCGACTGCAAGCGTTGGATCGATCAGGGCTGGCCGGAAGCGCGCATTTCGGTGAACATGTCGGCGCGCCAGTTCCGTCAGGCCAATCTTTGCGATCATGTCGCCGATCTGTGCCGTTCTTTCGCCTCTAACCGCCTGCATCTGGAATTGGAGATCACCGAAAGCATGGTGATGGCCGACCCGGAGCGCGCGGTGGAGATGATGCGCCGCTTCAAAGGCATCGGCGTCCATCTGGCGCTGGACGATTTCGGCACGGGCTATTCCAGCCTCAGCCAATTGCGCAACCTGCCCCTCGACATCATCAAAATCGACCGCGCCTTTGTGCAGGATATCGGGGTGCATTCCGACGGCGAGGCGCTGATCGCCGCCATCATCAACATGGCCCAAGTATTGGGCAAGAAGGTGGTGGCGGAAGGGGTGGAGAACGAAGAACAGTTAGCCTTCCTGCGCGCCAAGGGCTGCAACGAGTATCAGGGCTTTCTATTCAGCCCCGCCACCACCGCGGCGCGTTTTTCCGAACTGCTGCGGGAAAAGAATGGGGCGGCGGTTAAGCGGGCTTGAACGCCCGCCCTTTACCCCTTGTGGTTCCGGCGAAGGCCCATAGGCGCTAAGATAAGGAAATGCCCAAAAAAGCAATCTAAAATTGTCATTCCCGCGAAGGCGGGAATCCACCTGCTCGACAGAGTTGCTCATAAGGTGGATTCCCGCCTTCGCGGGAATGACGGTGTAAAGGTTTTGAGACGGCGCCTTAAAAGCCTCTTTCCGCGACAAACGCTTACTTCTTCTTCAGCGCCGCCAGACGGTCGGACAATGAAGCAGAGCTCGGCTTGCCGGCGGCCGCCGCCATCGCCGCGGCGATGTTGGGATCTTCCTTTTCCGGCGCGGTCGGGGTCAGCAGGCGCGATTTAGCGTTGGCGGCTTCGGCGCTGGCGAGATCCTTTTCCGCCGCTTCCTTCATCGCCTTTAACGCCACGTTCAGCCCGCTGGTGGAGCCGGCCAAACCGGCGGCGCGGCGCGCCGCTTCCGCTTGGCGTTCGGCGCTTTCGCGCTTTTGTTCCGCCCGGTCCATGTCGCGCTGGGCGCGCTGCAATTCGCTGCGCGCCGTTTTCAGCTTGCCGCCGGCCTCGGCGTAGCTCTTTTCCAGCATTTGCAGGAACTCCCGCGCCTCAACCGCATCCTGGGCTTCACGCTCGACGTCCGGCGCCATTTCCTCCAGCATGCCGACGATGGTCCCCAGGCTCTTTTCCAGGCCGGCTTTTTGATCCGGGTCGGCGGTGGCGTCGATGCGGGCCTGCAACTGTTCGGCCGCCGCCATGCGCTGAGCCGACAGCTTGGCGATTTCGTCGGCTTCGCGCTGCTCGCGGTCAAAGGCGATGCGGGCCTGCGCCACCTGGCGGCCCAGTTCGTCCAACTGTTCTTCCATGGCGCGCAATTCGGCTTCGGTGGCCGCCTGCGGGTCCCAGCGCACCAGCGCTTCGACCGCGCCCTGCACCGCCTGATCGGTCTTGACGCCCAGCAGATTCTTGATGAAGCCCAGCATGCTTATCCCCGTGGTTAGAGCGGAGCCGCGGGTTCCGTCCCGCGATCCCTGGCGAAAAGAATGGGTATTGGAAGGGTTGATTTTAAGGAGGGGGGCGACGCCGACGCGCGAAAACGGCTTAACCCGCCATCGCGGCGGCGTTGACCAGCGCCGCGCCCAACTGGACGCCGGCCACCACGGTGGCGGCGGCGACGTTGCCCTTGCCGATCTGGTCTTCCAGGTTGCGCATCAGTTTGGCGGCGACGAAAAACGCCGCCAATTGCAGCGCCAACGCCACCACGCCCCAAATCACGATATCCACCGCGGCGGTGGAGGTGACCAGCGTCGCCGCCACCGGAATGGCCAGACTGACCACCGCGCCGGTGAAGGCGAGGCCGCCGGCGGCGTTGCCGTCGCGGGCCAGCGCCAGTTCGTCGTAAGGCGTCAGGCGGGTGTAAATCGCCACGCCGCCGGCCAGCAGCGCCAGCGCCAGCGCCAGATGGCCTAACAGGATGGGCAGGCCGCCGCCCAGCGCCGCGACGATTGCTCCAAAAGTGCTTTCCATGGCGAACGACCCGTCTTGATGTGTCACGTCAGCGAAAGAGAGGCGGGATTGACGTCGATGCCGGCGGCGATTTCCACCCAGGCTTGACCGTCGCGCTCCACCACTGAAACCAGCAGATACTCCACCGTCGGCGCCGGCGCTTCCAGTCCGGTGTCGCCGCGGTAGAGCATGCACTCATACTTTGACAAGGTAAGGCCCTTGGCCGAATCCTCGCTCTCGTGGAACTTCACCGGGGCGACGCGCTTGGCGCCGGGACTCCAGGCGCGCTCATAGGTCTTGCCGTCCGGCGTTTTGAAGTCGCGCCAGCCGATCATGCCGTCGCGCTTGTCCAGCCATTCCCCCCAGGCCTTTTCATCGGGCGGGTCGATCTCGTCGATGACGTGGAACAGCCGGCATTCATCCGCCTTGCCGTCGTCGTCGAGGTGAATTTGCAGGAAGTCGCCGTCCGACAGGTAAATGCGGTGCAAGGTCAGCGCGTCGCTGTTCAGCGCGCCGATCCCTTGCGCGTTGGCGAGGCCGCCCGGCGAGGCGGGGGGCTGTTGGGCCTTGATCGCATCCCCCGCCAGCAAAAACGGCGTCGGGTCGATGGTGACGGTCATGCCGACGCGGAACGGCGCGCGCGCCTTGTCCTTGCCGCCAAACAGATTGAACAACGCGGCGTCTCCTTGTTGCGCTTTAGCGCCGGACGGCGGGGTTCCGGCGTTGGCCCGCCCCAGCAGGCCGCGCGCCACCCGAATGATCCGAACAGCGCCGTAAATCATCAAACCGATCACCACCACCAGCACAATCAGCCCGATAATCAGCGCCAACAGACCGTCGTCGTCGCCGTCGCCCGTGACGGGTTCAAATTTGTCGGCGACGCTCTCGGGCAGACGGCCGGGCTGCGGCGGGTTGTCGGTCAGCTTCGCCGTGGCTTTGTCCAACGAGGCGAGTCGGGTCTGCAACGCCGGATCGCCCTGCGCCATCCGCTCGGCTTCAGCGCGCCATTGCTGAAGGCCTGGGTCTTGGCCGTTATCGTGGAAAAACGCCGCGTGACCCGGCCGTTTGACCGTGTCCAGCAGGAACCACAGCATCGCCGCGTCCCAAATGCCGAAGCTGCGCGGCCCGGCCTGGGCGAAGGCCGGCGGCGTCCAGCGCGGATCATAGCGGCGGTAAGGCGCATAGACGTCGGCCGACGGGCGGCGCGGCGCCTTGACC
>CALGOL010000313.1 GCA_937960755.1 uncultured Azospirillum sp. | reverse complement strand
CCAACCCTCTCCCCAGGGGGGAGAGGGCTTTGAGTCGCATCAAGCGATCGCCCTGACAAAACCGGGAGGCGCTTGCGGCGCCTTCCGGCTGCGCGTAGATTTAAGCCTAGAAAGTCAGCGCCCTAAAAATCAGCGCCAAGGAAAGCCCCAGCGCCATGAACCAGCAGCTCGCCGACCGTTTAAGCCATATTGAAAACGTTCAAACCCAGCAAAGCGCCGACATCGCCCAGTTGAAGGCGCAGGTGTCGCAGATTCAAGCGACGCAGGATCGCCAAGGAACCGATATCGCCATACTGAAGGCCGATGTGACGGAAATCAAAGGCACGATGGCGGCTGTGCTGCAACTGCTCGCCCGCATCGACGGCCGGATGGAGGAGCAATCCCGCACCATCAACGCGCTGACCCCCGTACGCCTCGCCGCGGTGGGCGAACGCTGAGCCGATTGATGTCAACAACCACCCCCGCCCCGCTGACCTACAGCGACGAATTCCTCATCGGCGTGCTGCGCCGGGTCAAATCCGTCGCCGTCGTCGGCGCCTCCAGCGATCCGGTCAAGGCGTCGTATTTCGTCATGAAGTACATGCAGGAAAACGGCTATCAGGTTTTCCCGGTCAATCCCAAGCTGGCCGGCCAGACTTTGTTGGGGCGTACGGTGTACGCCTCGCTCGCCGACCTGCCGGAGCCGGTGGACATGGTGGACGTCTTCCGCAATTCGGCGGCCGCCGCCGCGGTGACCGACGAAGCGATTTCCATCGGCGCCAAGGTGGTGTGGATGCAACTGACCGTGCGCAACGACGCGGCGGCGGCGAAGGCCGAAGCCGCCGGGCTGACGGTGGTGATGGACCGCTGCCCGAAGATGGAGTACCAGCGGCTGATGGGCGAAATCGGCCGCATCGGCGTCAATTCACAGGTGCTGACGGCCAAGCGCCGCCCGCCCGCCAAGCAAATCAAAAAACTGATCTGAGGAAAGAGCCGCCATGAGCGAACAGCAAGCTTTCGGTTTCGCCACCCGCGCCATTCACGCCGGGGCCGCGCCCGACCCCGCCACCGGCGCGCGTCAGACGCCGATTTACCAGACCACGTCGTACGTCTTTGACGACGTCAACGACGCGGCGTCGCTGTTCAACCTGCAAAAGGTCGGCTACATCTATTCACGGCTGACCAACCCCACCGTTTCGGCGCTGGAGGAGCGGTTGGCCAATCTGGAAGGCGGCGTCGGCGCCACCTGCACGTCGTCGGGCCACGCGGCGCAGATGATGGCGCTGTTCCCGCTGATGAGCCCCGGCGACCGCTTCATCGCCTCCAAGAAGCTCTATGGCGGCTCGCTCAACCAGTTCGCCAACTCCTTCCCGCGCGCCTTCGGCTGGCACGCCGATTTCGTCGACAGCGACGATCTCGACGCGGTCAAGGCGGCGCTCACCGACAAGACCAAGGCGATTTTCGTTGAAAGCCTCGCCAACCCCGGCGGCGTCGTCACCGACCTGGAAGGAATCGCCAAGATCGCCGCCGACGCCGGCATTCCGCTGATCGTCGACAACACCCTGGCGACGCCCTATCTCTGCAACCCGATCCAATGGGGCGCGACGCTGGTGGTGCACTCCACCACCAAGTTCCTGTCGGGCAACGGCACCTCGGTGGGCGGCGTCATCATCGATTCCGGCAAATTCGATTGGAGCAAGGACGGCAAGTTCCCCGCCCTGTCCGGGCCGGAAGCCGGTTATCACGGGCTGAAGTTCCATGAAACCTTCGGCCATCTCGCCTACACCATCCACGGCCACGCGGTGGGCTTGCGCGATTTGGGGCCGAGCCAGGCGCCGCTCAACGCCTTTTTGACCATGCTGGGGATCGAAACCCTGCACCTGCGCATGGAGCGTCATTGCGCCAACGCCGCGGCGGTCGCCAAGCATCTGGAAGGCCATCCCGCGGTCGCCTGGGTCAGCTACGCCGGGTTAGAAAGCTCCAAGTACGGCGCGGCGGCGAAGAAGTACCTGCCCAAGGGCGCCGGCGCCGTGTTCACCTTCGGCCTGAAGGGCGGCTATGACGCGGGCGTCAAGCTGGTCGAAACCGTCAAGCTGTTCAGCCACCTCGCCAATATCGGCGATTCGCGCTCGCTGATTATCCATCCCGCCTCCACCACCCACCGCCAGTTGTCGGAAGAAGGCTTGACCGCCGCCGGCGCCGGGCCGGACGTGGTGCGCCTGTCGGTGGGTCTGGAGGACGTCGCCGACATCATCGCCGATCTCGATCAAGCGTTGGCGACGCTTTAACGGACGGCCGCCGCCATGCGCATCCTCTACGTCACCCCCGAAGTCTTTCCGCTGATTAAAACCGGCGGGCTCGCCGACGTGTCAGGCGCCCTGCCCGCCGCGTTGCGCGCCCAAGGTCTCGACGTCCGCCTGTTGCTGCCCGGCCATCCGGCGGTGATGGCGGGCATGCGCGATCTTGTCCCGGTGGCCGGGTGGATCGGCGGGGTGCCCGCGGTGGATG
>CALGOL010000312.1 GCA_937960755.1 uncultured Azospirillum sp. | reverse complement strand
ACCGAGATCTACTCTCTTTCCCTACACGACGCTCTTCCGATCTGGTGTCGGCCAATCTCGGCAAAGGCGTGGTCAACGGCCTGCTGACCGCGCGCATCGGGCTGGCGGCGATGCATTTTTGTCGGCCGGTGGCGTTTTCGCCCAAGCGCCGCCCCAGCCTGTCCGGCATTCGCGCCGCTGTGCTGGGATTGCCCAAAACCGTTCTATGACGTTCCCTGCGACCTTCCGCCAGGGCGATCGGCTGAAGGAATAGAAGCCCTTCTCCCCTTGCGGGAGAAGGGTAGGGATGAGGGGGAATAGCCGCCGGAGGCGGGGAAAAGGCCTTTCTTTCGGCCCATCGGGCCGTCGCCACCCTCACCCCGCCGCTGTGCGGCGACCCTCTCCCATCAAGGGAGAGGGACATTGTTCTTCACCCGATTGCCCTGCGACCTTCCGCCGCCCGCCTTGCGATCCGCCTTACGCGGGACCAAACTCTTTGACGGAAAACGATTTTCTTACTGATAGGGTAAGCCTATCAGTGCAATTTTAAAATTGTTCTAAAATATGCTCGACAGCGTCCGGCGGCGGGTTTATCAACGGATCAACCCCACGACGCATACAAGAATAAGGAGAGGTCGTCATGCAAATCGACATCGGCATTTCGGACGCCGACCGCAAGGAAATCGCCGACGGTTTGGGCCGTCTGCTGGCCGACACCTACACTTTGTACCTCAAGACCCACGGCTTTCACTGGAACGTGACCGGGCCGATGTTCAACACGCTGCATAACATGTTCATGTTGCAGTACACCGAACTGTGGAACGCGCTGGACGCCATAGCCGAACGCATCCGCTCGCTGGGCCACTTCGCCCCGGCCAGCTACGCCCAGTACGCCGCACTTTCCTCCATCGCCGAAGAAACCGGCGTGCCGAAGGCCAACGACATGCTGCGCCAACTGGTGGAAGGTCATGAAGCGGTGGCCCGCACCGCCCGCTCCATCTTCCCGTTGGCGGAAAAGGGCGGCGACGAATCCACCGTCGATCTGCTGACCCAGCGGCTTCAGGTGCATGAAAAGACCGCCTGGATGCTGCGCAGCATGCTGGAATAGTCGGCCGCCATCCAGCGCTCACGCGCCGTTCACGGCAAGGTGAATGGACAAGGGCGGGTTCCAAGCCAAGATAAAGGGGCGCGTCGCATCGTAGCGGCGCGCCCTTTTTTCGCTTCGTCATGAGGTCCGCCATGCTGATTCGCCGCCGCCCGGACTGGGAAATCGCCGAGGCCGCCGCCCGCCAGATCCGCGAGCTGCCCTATTACAACAC
>CALGOL010000311.1 GCA_937960755.1 uncultured Azospirillum sp. | reverse complement strand
GACGGGACTTGAACCCGCGGCCTCCGGCGTGACAGGCCGGCGCTCTAACCAACTGAGCTACACCCGCGTCTTCCATGGGGCAGTCGCTAGTCTTATCTCTGGGCTAACCCTTTGATTTGACTGGCTGCTTCGTGTTGGCTTCGAAGCCCGCCGCCGTGGTGAGGGGCTTTCTAATGGGTTGGCCGCCCCCTGTCAACAAAGAAAATGACAAAAAATTTTCGAGCCCGCTTTTTCCCCTCGGCGCCGCGAAGCCGCGTCTCAACGCCACGCCCAGCCGGCGAACAGGCGGCGTTTCAGCTCGTCCAGGCGGTCAAAGGCCGCCGCCGCCGCCATCGGCAGGTCGCGTTGGTCCACCTTGCCTTCACCGCCGAAACGGGTGAGCGACAGCTCCAGCGCGCGGGCGAGATGCTCGGCGATTTCCAGATCCTCTTGATCCAGCGCCAGTTCCAGCGCGTGCAGCACCCGATCGCAAAGACGACGCTCTTCCATGACCAAACGCCCCATAAGCCGTGCGCGGAAAAAAATAGACGCAATTCAAGATACTCGCCGAAGCCCATCGGCTTCGACACCAAAAAAACCGCGATTGGAAAAAAAGCGCCGCCGGGGCGGTCGCGCGGCCGCTAAACGCAAGCGGCGGCTTAAAAACGGCGTGGTGGGCGATGAGGGTTTCGAACCCCCGACATCCTGCGTGTAAAGCAGGCGCTCTACCGCTGAGCTAATCGCCCCGCCGCGCGCCTTCCCCGCCACGGACGGCGGGAAGGAAGACAATAATAGCAGCTGCCCTTAATTCCGACTCGTCAGAATTTAGGGCGTTCGGCGGCATGGGCCGCCGCCTCGCCACTTGGCTCGGAATACAACGGTCATTCTTTAAGACCGTTGGTGTTAATCCGACGCGCCGTTCAGCGCGTCTTTCAAACCTTTGCCCGGCTTAAACTTGGGCTGACGCGACGCCGGGATGGCGATCTTCTCGCCGGTGCGCGGATTGCGCCCCTCCCCCGCCGGACGTTCAGCCGCCACGAACGAGCCGAATCCCACCAACCGCACCTCGTCGCCGCTTTTCAGCGCTTCGACGATTGAGTCGAAAAGGGCGTCGACCGCCTTGCCGGCGTCCGCCTTGCTTAAACCAGCCATTTCGGCGACCGAAGCCGCCAGATCCGTCTTATTCACCGCGCGTCCCCCTCAAATCAATCGCCGATCCGGCGGCTGACGCCAGCCTGATCCCCCGTTGCGGGCCAAGGTGGCGCCGTTCGCCGTTTTCGTCAACGAAACGCCGCCGCTTCACGCCAGGAAAGGCGGCGTCGCCTGGAAGCCGGCGGCCTCCTCCAGCCGGGCGGCGGCGCGCAGCAGGGTTTCCTCGTCGAACGGCCGGCCGATCAACTGCAAGCCCAGCGGCAAGCCGTCGCTTCCCAAACCGGCGGGGACGCTGATCCCCGGCAACCCGGCAAGGTTGACCGTCACGGTGAAGACGTCGTTGAGGTACATCTGCACCGGATCGTCGGAGGTCTCCCCAATGCCGAAAGCGGTGGAAGGCGCGGTGGGCGTCAACACCACGTCGCACGAAGCGAACGCCGCGTCGAAATCCTGCTTGATGCGCGCCCGCACCTTTTGCGCCTTCAGGTAATAGGCGTCGTAGTAGCCGGCCGACAGCACGTAGGTGCCGATCAGGATGCGGCGACGCACCTCGGCGCCGAAACCGGCGCCGCGGGTGGCTTCGTACATGTCCTTCAGACCGCCGGGCGCTTCGACCCGCAGGCCGAATCGCACGCCGTCGTAACGCGCCAGATTGCTCGACGCTTCGGCCGGCGCAACGATGTAATAGGTCGGCAGGGCGTATTTGGTGTGCGGCAGCGAAATCTCCACCACCTCGGCCCCGGCGGCGCGCAGCCAAGCGGCGCCCTGTTCCCACAGCGCGTCGATTTCCGCCGGCATGCCGTCCATGCGGTATTCCTTGGGGATGCCGACTCGCAAACCCTTCAGGCTGCCGCCCAACGCCTGTTCATAATCCGGCACCGCGCAATCAACCGACGTCGAGTCCTTCGGATCGAACCCGGCCATCGAGCGCAGCATGACGGCGGCGTCGCGCACCGTGCGGGTCATCGGCCCGGCCTGATCCAGCGACGAGGCGTAGGCGATGATCCCCCAGCGCGAGCAGCGGCCGTAGGTCGGCTTCAGGCCGACGATGCCGGTGAAGGAGGCGGGCTGGCGAATCGAGCCG
>CALGOL010000310.1 GCA_937960755.1 uncultured Azospirillum sp. | reverse complement strand
CGTAGACATAGAACGGGGTGTGGATGAAATGCGGAATGTAGGACCAGAACGGCCGGTATTCGTCGGTGAAACGCACGGCCGGGCCTAAGCTTTCGCTCTGCACGCCGAACCAGATGTCGCCGATGGCTTCGGGCGTCAGTTCGCCGTCGCGCCGCGCGGCGTGGACCCGGCGTTCAAATTCGAAAAACGCAATTTGCCGGACCACGGTGTTAATCATGTCCTCCACCTTGGAGGCCAGCATCGTCCGGCGGCGCTTGGCGTCGGTTTCCGCATCCAGCAGCCCGCGGAAGGTCAGCATTTCGCCGAAGACGGAAGCGGTTTCCGCCAAGGTCAACGGCGTGTCGCAGAGCAACTGGCCTTGGCTTCCGGCCAAAACCTGATGAACGCCGTGACCCAACTCATGCGCCAAGGTCATGACGTCGCGCGTCTTGCCTTGAAAATTCACCAGCAGATAGGGGTGGGCGGAGGGGATCGTCGGATGGGCGAAGGCCCCCGGCGATTTGCCGGGCCGAACGCCGGCGTCGATCCACGGATTGTCAAAGAAACGCCGCCCCACCGCCGCCAGCTCCGGTGAGAAACGCCCATAAGCGCTCAAGACGACGTCGCGCGCTTCGCTCCAGGAAAAGCGGCGGTCGTCTTCGTCAGGCAAGGGCGCGTTGCGGTCTTGCCAATCCAGTTGCTCCACGCCGAACCACTTGGCTTTCAGCGCGTAGTAGCGGTGGGAAATGGCAGGATAGGCGGCCTGAACCGCCGTGGACAAGGCGTCCACCACCTCGTCCTCCACCCGGTTGGAAAGATTGCGCGACGACACGGCGTGGGGATAGCGCCGCCATTTGTCTTCAATTTCCTTGTCTTTCGCCAGCGTGTTGGTCACCAGCGCGAACAGGCGTATGTTCGCCCCCAGCACCTGGGAAATGGCGCTTCCCGCTTCCCGCCGCACCGCGGGCGACGGGTCGGACATCAGATGCTGCGCTTCCGCGCAGGTCAACTCTTTGCCGCCGATAGGAAAGCGCAAGCCGGCGATGGTTTCGTCGAACAGCCGCGCCCAGGCGGAGCGGCCGACGACATGCTTTTCATGCAGCAGCTTTTCCATTTCATCGGAAAGCTGGTGTTCGCGGTAAAGCCGCACGTCGCGCAGCCACGGCGCGTAACGCGCCAACGCCGGGCTTTCCGCCAAAAGCGCGTTGAAACGCTCCTCATCAAGGCGGTTAAGCTCCAGCGTGAAAAACAACAATGACGTCGCCGCGTTGTTCACCTTTTCGCTCATGTCTTGGGCGAAACGGCCGATTTCCGGGTCTGACTGATCTCCAGCGTAGACAAGGCCGGTGTAGGACATCAACCGACCAAGAATCTCGTCGATGCGTTCGTATTCAACCACCGCTTCCGCCAGTTCGGCGCCGCTCAACCCGTCCAACCTTCCGGCGAAGCGGCGATGAAAAGCTTCCGCATCCGTGGTCGCCCGGTGCAGGTCGGCCGTGATGGCTGGCCCGTCGCGGTCGGGGTAAAGGTCGCTGAGGTCCCAGGTCGGCAGGGTTTCAGACGATACGGCGTCGGCGTTCATGTTTGCTGAAACTCCAGAACGATTGAAATTCGCGGATTAACCAAGATATGGCCCGTCACGCGCCGTCGCCAAGTTTTTTGGCGGCGGTCAGGGCGATCGCCGCTTCGACGCATCGGGCGTGCAGCTTGCGTTTAGCCAGCGCGCGGGCGCGCGCCTCGTCGGTGTCGGCCGCCGGCATCGCCTCAATCCGGCAGCCGCGCCAGCCGTTGGCGGCGAGCGCCGCAGCGACTTCGGCATAGCCGAAATAGCCCTTTTCCGGCTGCGGCCACGGCGCCCGCAAATCGGCTTGCCGCAGCACGAAGCGATTGGATTGGCTGGCCCCGCCCAGCGTCGTAAGGCGCGCGACGATCAGACGCTCGCCGTTGGGATGCAACAAGGTGAGAATAGGCCGAACGCCACTAAGCGGCTGCGCGGCCACGTCAGCCGCCCGTCGCGGGCGCCGCCTCGCTATCGAGTTTGGTCCGGGCGGCCAGCCTCGCTTCGCAGACGTGCGTCACCTGTCGCCAAAAATCGGCGGCGAGCGCCTCGTTGGCGGCGGTGGTTTCAACCAGCTTCACCCGGCTGAAACGGGCGGCGGATTCGCCCATTTCTTCCACCAAGCGCGCGGCGACGAAAAGCACGTCAAATTCAGCCTTCATTCGACGGAGGTTATCAAACCGTCACGCCGCCGTCATCAGTCAACTTGCCGCGGCGCCGCAAAAGGAGTATCCACGGCATGCGTAATTGAACTAGGCGACCTACGGGCTATATTAAGCGCTCAACGCACAAAAAACAGTCAGGGATCGGCGGTAATGAGCAGACGGCGGGAAGTGGCTTCCGGACAGATGTTTCGCCGCGTCGGGGCCGGCGGCGGCGTATGGGAGGTGGCGGCGATCCGTAAAGACGGCATGGGCACGCCGCACGCCATGTTGCGGCGCATTGACGATCCCAACACCTTGAAAACCCTGTCGGTCACGACGTTGCTCGACAACTCGCAGTTCGAGCCGGCCGATTAACCGGCCATCCGCTTGGCTCTCTAACGCCAAGCGCCGTCATCGCCCATCCGCTTGGCGCTATAACGCCAAGCGCCGTCATCGCCAAGGTCGCGCGCGATGCGGCCTTGGCCGAGCAGGTGATTGACGTGCGCCAGCACCTCGCCAAGCGCAAACATCTGCTGATGCAGGTCCAACCCCGGCGCAAAGGTTTCCTCCGCCAGCTCGCGCGCCGTGCTGGGCCGCGCGCACAACGCCTCAACCTCGTCCAGGCGTTCGCGGTGGTGCGTCTCCAGCGCCGTCAACCGGTCATGCAGTCCGACGAACGGCTGATCGTGCGAAGGGAACACCGCCACATCGGCGGGAAGGGCGCGCAAATCGTCAAAAGTCGCCAGAAAATCCGCCAACGGGTCGCCGTCCGGCTCAAACGGCGTGACGGAAATGTTCGGGCTGATGCGCGGCAGCACCTGATCGCCGGAAATCAACAAATTGAGCGCCGGGCAGTACAATGAGGCCGGCTCGGGCGTATGGCCGGCGGTGTTGACTATCCGCCATTCCCGACCGCCGATGATGAGACGACCGCCGATCCGCAGTCGTTGCAGGGTCGGCGGCGCGCTCCCCACCAACGACCGATAGGCGCCGCCGCGGCCCATCACATAGTCCACCAAGGCTTCGTCGGCGCCGGCGCGCTGGTAAAACAGCCGCGACGCGGCGGAAGCGGCTTCCGATGGCGGCTTCGATAGCACGCGGGCCAGCAGCCAATCGGCCATGCCGGCGGCGAAAGCGGCGCCGGTTCGCTCCACCAGCCAGCCGCTCAGGCCGATGTGATCCGGGTGGTAATGGGTGGCGATGACGCGGGTCACCCGCTTGCCCGCCAGCGGCCCAGCCAACACGCCGTCCCATAGCGCTTTGGTCGCGGCGTCGCAAATGCCAGAGTCCACGATGGTCACCGCGCCGCCGTCGTCGTCCAGCACCCAGATATTGACGTGATTAAGCCGGAAGGGCAGGGGAAAGCGCATCCACCACACGCCAGGCGCGGCGAGCCGCATTTCCCCCGGCGCCGGGCGCAGCAAGTCAAGGTAGCGCACTGGCGTCCCATCCCTATCGGCCGCTTCGCCGGCCTTATCGTTGTTTGTTGCGCCCATCATCGGATTCCTGAACATTTAGATTGGCAAAGTGCCTTAAGTCATCCGCGGGCGCAACGAACAACGCGCGAAAGCCCTTACTTATTTTGCAGTGAACAAACGCCTTCAATATTATTTGAGGAGGGCGGCTTCCGGTTTCCAGCCGCAGCGGCCCAGCGCGCTTTGCATGTGGGCGGGAACAGGCGCCTCCGCCGCCACTGGCGGTCGGGAAGGGTAGAGCGGCAAAACCAACCGTCTGGCGTGCAGGTGCAACGGCGCGTCCGCCGGCCCGCCGTACTGCGGATCGCCCAGCAACGGGCAGCCGATCATTGCGGCATGGACGCGGATTTGGTGGGTGCGGCCGGTGCGGGGATGGAAAGCCATCCAGGCTAGGCCGTCGCCGCGCCCCAGCACCCGCCATTCGGTGACGGCGGTTTGACCTTGCGGGCTGACCACCATGCGCCAACCGCCGCGCGGGTTGGTTTGCTTGAAAAGCGGGGCGTCGACGACGCCGGAGTCTTCTTGCGGCCCGCCCGCGACCACCGCCCAGTAAGTTTTCTCGACGCGGCCTTCTTGAAACAGCTTGCCCAGCTTGCGCAGCGCCTTGGGATGGCGCCCAAGCGCTAAACAGCCGGAAGTGTCGCGGTCCAGCCGATGCGCCAAACCCGGCGGGCGGGGCAGGCCGAAACGCAAACTGTCGAACCCCTGCTCCAGATTGGGGCCGCCGCCCGGTCCGGCATGCACCGGCAATCCCGCCGGCTTGTCGAGCACGAGCAACAGAGAATCGCGGTATAATATGCGCGCGGCAAGATCTAGAGAGGGCGGCATGGCGCACCAACATGATGAAGCGTTTGAACCGCCGTGCTGTAGCTGAATTTCTTCGGCGAGACGACACTAAATGATGTTGCAATGCAAAAGATTCGCTTGACCAACGCCAAGCGGCATTATCTTGCGTCCCCTGTACTTTTAAGGATATTTATAGATCGAATGAATGACGCGCGCGCCGCGTCCCGGGGACACGAAAGACAGACATGAGCGCTGCGCCGCCAGACGCCGTTCCGCCCGCCGACATGCTGCCGTTCTTGTTGGAGCGGCTGCCCGACGTGTTTTTTCGCGTCGACGCCGCCGGGCGCTTCACCTGGGCGTCGCCTAACATGTTCAAGCTGCTGGGTTATCAGCCGGAGGAAATGCTCGGCCTCCCCGCCATGTCGCTCTATGTTCACCCGGAGGAGCGGGCGAAGGTCGTGGAGCGCATTATTGACGGCGCCGGCGCAGCGGTGACGATGGAGGTGGAGCTGCGCCGCAAGGACGGCGCGGCGATTTGGGGGCAGTTTTCGTGCTGTGCGCTGTTTGACGCCGCTGGAGACTATGTCGGCTTGCAAGGCGTGATCCGCGACGTCACCGAGCTTTGGCGCACCCGTAAGACGCTGGAGGAGAGCGAGGACCGTTTCCGCCGGCTGTCGGACGTGGCGGTGGAGGCGATCTGCATCCACTTTCAAGGCAAAATCATTGATTTCAACAAAGCGTTTGAAAACCTGTTCCGCTATTCGCGGGACGAGTTTTTGCAAATGTGGGCTTGGGACGTCATCCACCCCGACGACGCGCCGCTGGCGATGGAGAAAGTGCGCCAGCATTACGAGGAAGCCTATGAAGTCCGCGGCGTCCGTAAAGACGGTTCGGTTTTTCCGATGGAAATCCATTCCAAGCAAAGCCGCATGGGCGACAAGTCGGTGCGGGTCACCGCCATTCACGACTTGACCCAACGCAAGCAGGCCGAACGCACGGTTCGTCTGCTGTCGCAAGCGGTCGAGCAGAGCCCGGTCGCGTTAGCGGTGGTCGACGCCGCCGGGACGGTGCTCTACGTCAACACGGCCCATCGGGACGTTACCGGTCTGACGCCCGAAAGCGTCGTCGGCAAGCCGTTGGCGGCGCTGCATCCGGGCCCCATGGTGGAAGAGTTGTGGCGCACCCTGTCGCAGGGCCAAGAATGGCGCGGCGAAATTCAGATCTCTCAGCAAGATGGGGCGCAGCACTGGCTTCAGGTTTACGGGTCGGTGGTGGATGATGACGACCCGCTGACGCCCGCCGCCGGCCGACGGCACTATGTGGTGTTGATGGAAGACGTCACCATCCGCAAAGAACAAGAAAAGCGTCTGCAACATCAGGCGATGTTCGACGCGCTGACCGACCTGCCTAACCGCGCTTATGCGCTTGACCGCTTGACTTATGACATCCTGCGGGCGCGGGAGGTCGGGCGGCGGGTGGCCTTGCTGTTCGTCGATCTCGACGAGTTCAAAGCCATTAACGACTCCCTCGGGCATGAGTACGGCGACGAATTGCTGGTGCTGGCGTCGGAACGACTGCGCCGGGCGGCGGGAGGGCGCGGTTTCGTAGCCCGTTTCGGCGGCGACGAATTTCTTGTCATCATCGGCGACCTTGCCGACGCTAAGCCGGCTGAGGATGTCGCCGCTGCGATTATTAGAGAGTTCGCCGCGCCGTTCGCCATTAGCCGGCGCGAACTCATCGCCACCACCAGTATCGGCATTGCGGTTTATCCAGATGACGGCCGCACGCCGCAAACACTTCTGCGCAACGCCGACACCGCGATGTATCAGGCCAAAGTCGGCGGCAGGAATCGCGCGCGGTTCTTCACGCCCAACATGAACGAGGAGGCGGAGGCGCGGCTGCGCATTGAAAGCGAACTGCGCCGCGCCATCGACACCGATCAACTGTATCTCAACTATCAGCCTTTAGTCTCCGTCGCGGACGGCCGGGTTGTGGGGGTGGAGGCGTTGCTGCGCTGGCGCAGCCCCGAACTGGGACAGGTGCCGCCCGACCGCTTTATTCCCCAAGCCGAAACGAGCGGCTTGATTGTCCCCATCGGCCGCATGGTGCTGCGCGCCGCTTGCGCCGCCGCTAAGCGCTGGGTGGACGGCGGACGGCCGGATTTGCGGATTTGCGTCAACGTCTCGCCGCGGCAATTCCAAGACGGCGGCTTTGTCGATGACGTGCGGGCCGCGCTGCGGGAAAGCGGCCTGCCGGCGCGCAATCTGGAACTGGAGATCACCGAGGGCCTGCTGCTGGCGGAGCGGCGCGACATCGAAAGGTCGCTGAAGGACATATCCGCATTGGGCGCGCATCTGTCGATCGACGATTTCGGCACCGGCTATTCGTCGCTCAGCTATTTGGAACGCTATACCTTCGACACGCTAAAGATTGATCGCTCGTTCATGATCGGCATGCTTGAGCGGCGCGAACGCAAGGTGCTGGTGGAGACCATCGTCTCCATGGCCTCCGGGCTTGGATTGCGGGTCATCGCCGAAGGGGTGGAGACCGCCGAGCAGTTGGCTCACCTCGCCGGCATTCGCTGCGATGTGGCGCAAGGTTACCTATTCAGCCGGCCGGTGGCGGAAACGGCGGTGGAGGTGTTGCTCGACACGCAGTTCAATGTCAATTGCGGCGGCGTTTCCGATTGACGCGGTGACGGGCGACAGGTAAAAACCATCTATCCATTGGGGAGTAGCCGCCTTCGCGACAGAAGGGGGCGCGTCAACAAACTTGGACCGAACCGTTTCGCGGCGGATCGTCCATGGCGCGTCCGGCGACAGCTTGGCAAGACCTTTGGCTCGTTTCGCACGGATGCCGGGGCAGGGCGGGGTGCGGACGGGTCAAACGTCGTATCGCCTTCGCCCCGAAAAACGACCTGCTTCATGGAAACCTTCCTTATTTCCGCCGGCTTGGTGACCATCGCCGAGATTGGCGACAAGACCCAATTATTGGCGCTGATGCTGGCGGCGCGCTACCGGGCGCCGGTTCCGATCATACTGGGGATTTTCGTCGCCACCATCGCCAACCACGCCGCCGCCGCTTGGATCGGCGGTATGGCCGCTGGTTTGCTCGACCCGGAAATCTTGCGTTGGGTGCTGACTATATCCTTCCTTGGCATGGCGATTTGGGCGCTGATTCCCGATAAGGCTGACGAGGCGCCGGGCTTCACCGCCAAGGCCGGCGCGTTCGTCGCCACGGCCGTGGCGTTCTTTCTGATTGAAATTGGCGATAAAACGCAAATCGCCACTGTGGCTTTGGGCGCGCGTTTCAACGACGTGCTTACCGTCACCGCTGGCACCACCGCCGGCATGATGATCGCCGACGTGCCGGCGGTGTTCATCGGCGGCATGGCGGCGGACCGCTTGCCGCTGAAATGGATACGCGCGGCGGCGGCGGCCTTGTTCGCCGCCCTTGGCATGGCGGCCTTTATGGGCGCCGGCCGCGTGCTGGCGGTTTGAGTCGGCCGTTTTCCGGCAGGTGGAGCGCCCTGCTCCATTCGCCGGATAATATTTTCCATAAGATTGATTATGGATTTTTTGTTTGGACTCACTGGCGTTTTGAATTTCTGCTAGGCTGCGTTCGCCCGACCATGCCGGACAAGATCCAGCCAGAGGCCAGCTATGACCGACCCGACTTTGTATGACCGCGATTTTTACGCCTGGGCCAATCAACAGGCGGCGTTGCTGCGCGCCGGGAATTTGGCGGCGGCGGATATCGCGCATATTGCCGAGGAAATCGAAAGCATGGGCAAGACGGAACAGCGTGAACTTGAAAACCGGCTGACAGTCCTGCTGCTGCATCTTTTGAAATGGCGGTTTCAACCAAAGCGGCGCGGCGCCTCTTGGGAGGCGACGATCCGCATCCAGCGCCGCGACCTGACCCGCCACATCGACCGCAACCCCAGCCTCAAGCCGCATATCGCCGATGCGGCGTGCTATGCGTACGGCAACGCGGTGATCGAGGCGGCGGCGGAAACCGGCCAGCCGGAGGAAACCTTCCCCGCCGAATGCCCGTGGACGTTCGAGCAGATTATGAGCGCGGCTTTCTGGCCGGAAGATGGCGCGTAATCACGACAAAAATGCTGTCTAACGCGAAACGGCGCCGGAAGCTATTCCCGGCGCCGTTCACGCTTTTAGGCTAAGGCGAAAGCCTTATTCCTTTTTGGTCAGGTCTTCGCCGGTGGCCTGATCGACCTGCTTCATCGACAGCTTGATCTTGCCGCGGTCGTCAAAGCCGATGACCTTCACCTTGACCTCGTCGCCCTGCTTGACCACGTCCGTGACCTTGCCGACGCGCTGCGACGACAATTCAGAGATGTGGACCAAACCATCGCGCGACCCGAGGAAGTTGACGAAGGCGCCGAAATCGACGGTCTTCACCACCTTGCCGGTGTAGATGACGTTCATTTCCGGTTCGGCGACGATGCCCTTGATCCAGTCGATGGCGGCCTGCGCCTTCTTCTGGTCGACCGCCGACACCTTCACCGTGCCGTCGTCTTCGATGTCGATCTTGGCGCCGGTCTGCTCGACGATTTCACGGATCACCTTGCCGCCGGAACCGATCACGTCGCGGATCTTTTCCTTCGGAATGTTGATGACGGTGATGCGCGGGGCGTTTTCATTGACGCCGTCGCGGGCGCCGGTCAGCGCCTTGGCCATCTCGCCCAGAATGTGCATGCGGCCCGCCTTGGCTTGCGCCAAAGCGATCTGCATGATTTCCGGGGTGATCGAGGTGATCTTGATGTCCATCTGCAAGGCGGTGACGCCCGCTTCGGTGCCGGCCACCTTGAAGTCCATGTCGCCCAGGTGATCTTCGTCGCCCAGGATGTCCGACAGAACCGCAAAGCCCTCTTCTTCCTTCACCAGACCCATGGCGATGCCGGCCACCGGACGGGCCAAGGGCGCGCCGGCGTCCATCAAAGCCAGCGAGGTGCCGCACACCGTGGCCATCGACGACGAGCCGTTGGATTCGGTGATTTCCGACACGATGCGCAGGGTGTAGGGGAACTGTTCCTTGCTCGGCAGCAGCGGATGAATCGCCCGCCACGCCAGCTTGCCGTGACCGATTTCGCGGCGGCCCGGCGAGCCCATGCGGCCAGCTTCGCCAACCGAGTACGGCGGGAAGTTATAGTGCAGCATGAAGCGTTCGCGGTATTCGCCTTCCAGCGCGTCGATCACCTGTTCGTCCTGGCTGGTGCCCAGGGTGGCGACGACCAGCGCCTGGGTTTCGCCGCGGGTGAACAGCGCCGAACCGTGGGCGCGCGGCAAAATGCCGACTTCCGACACGATGGGGCGAATGTCGGTGGTGGTGCGGCCGTCGATGCGCTTCTTGGTGGCGATCACCGAGCCGCGCAGCACGTCGCTTTCCAGTTCCTTGAACTCGGTGGAGATCCAGGAGTTCTCGACCCCCTCCCCGCCCACGGTCTCCAGCGCCTTGGCCTTGGCGGCGGCGATCTTCTCGTAGCGCGCCTGCTTCACCGTTTCGGTGTAGGCGGCGGCGATGTCGGCCCTATGAACAGCGCTTGAAACTAACCAGACGTGCGCACTCTTACCTTGCGCCGCTGCTGCTGTGTCACGCCGCCTTTCCGCTTAATATTATAGGGAAGGCGAAAGATATCCGGCACATCGATCTTTCCGGTTGTTATGCGGTTTTCAAAAACGCCGATATCCACCATTGCGGTCATAAGGTTCTTGTGCAATTTTTCATTATCATTCCCCTCTTCCAGCCAAGAGGGCTTTTTCTGACCATCTACTTTGCGGAGTTCTGCAATAAGGCCGTGCGCGCAGGACCATTTCTCGAGTATTTCTTCCGGCAGGCATGGAACCAGCAAACCGCGCAGTGCATCCAGAGCCGGCGGCACCCAAGGATAATCCTCCTTCAAATCGTCGACGCGGTTTTTCGAGGCTTCGCGGACGCCTTCATGAATGCCGAGGTGGTCGATAGCCTTATCGTTAGGGGCGGGAGTGTGTTCGGCTGCAAATTTGAGCGCGCGTAAGAATGTTCGCGGCGATACTTGGTTCCGTGCATCCGAAAGGTGCGTAATCACCCAAGTATAGGGAAGGCCGCGCTTTCGCGTCCCCATGCCTTCACCGGCGACAAGATCGAAGATACGATGTTGCAGGCTCTCGTTAGTCAACAGGTCTTCCGGTAACTTATTCTGACCTGCTAATGATACGCCGACCTGCGACGCAAGGGGGGTGAAGGCGTCGGGTTCCGCCCGTAATAAACGAGAATACAGCAATCCGTAAAGGTCGGTGGCCCGCCAGTCGAGGTGCAGCGCTTCGCCCTTGATTTTTGAGGCGTCGGGGAAAGCGAACAGCCGATCTTCGGCAAAGTGGTCCGGTCGCATGAATATCTTTGCGCGAAGCCCGCGATAACTCTTGAACGCTAGCGCCAATCGCAAAATACCTTGGGTCAGATCGCTGCGCAGGCTAAGGTCATCCGCCAGTTGCTCCAACTGGTCGAAGACGAAAAGCAACTTTCTCTTGCGTTCGGTTAACCGCGCGTCTGCGGTTCGCATCATCTCCCGGACTTTGCCCGGTTCCGTAGCCACCCATATCGCTCGATCCGCCAATGACAGGGGGATTTTCTGTTCTGCTAACTCGGCAATTTGCGGCAGTGTCACGGCCCGCCAAATGTGTTCGGCGGAAGTCCCGTTATCGGTAAGTAATTTCAACTCGTCTTTGCTGACGCCGATGGCGCCTTCTCCTTCGGCGAAACCGAACTCAACCTCTACGGCGCCGTGACCAAGCCGGGCCTGGGGCCAAGCCTCTGCAATTCGCCTGCGCGCATCCCGATTGACCAATGCGGAGGCCCAAAAACTTTTTCCCATGCCGCGGTTGCCGACGACCAGCGAACGGTCCGGGTCGAGCGCCGCCGCATGCTGCTTAGGGAAATAAATTTCGTCGAGTTCAATGGCGGTGTTGGGCGTATGAGATTCCAGTGGCGGAAACGCCGCCATCGCCGCGCGCAACGCCGTCAGGTGGGGCTGCAAATCGGTCATTCCGGCCTCTCCCATCCGAGTATCTCCCATGCGCGTTCCAGGAAGGCTCCGTAAGGCCCGCGGTAAACGTCTTTCCGCAGCAAGGCTTCGTCGGCTTGCGGGTCAAAGGCGTCATAATCGGGATGATACTCAATCAGCGTCGCGTCGTGAGGAATTTCGGTTCCTGTTTCGTCGAAGCCAAAGGTGAAGGCGCCGTCATCCTCCGGCGATTCCTCATCGTAGAGCCTTGTCAGGCACAAGTCGTAAAGGCGCCCGCGAAAAATCGTCCGCCCGTCGCCGGAACCGGACGCTTTGGCGTGGACAAAAGAAAGACGCGAGCGCCAATCCGTCGGCGCATTTTCGTCCGGCGCGCCCAACGTCTGAATCAGATGCGCCAGAACATATGCGTATCCGGCGAACGTCTGCGGTTGGTTGACGCCGAACAACAGCAGTTTGCGCGCCCCTAAGCCCAGCCACGTTCCGGCGGTTGTCTCCGCCAACCCCGCCCGCGCGTCGATCAAGACGGCGTCATAATCGCCATAGCCGACAAAGCGATCGACCATCGCCCGCATTTGCATTGCGACCGACTGCCGCCCATCGGCTCCGACATCTTCGATAAGGCCGCGCGCCAGTTTGCCGATCATGTTTTCCGGGTGCTCGTCAGTCACGCGCCCGACCGCCGGCAGGACATGAATGGACCCGTCAACGAAATGACTGACGCCGATAAAATCGAGCAGTTCGTCGTCTTCAACGCCGCCCAAACCATTTTCGACGAGATAGTCCAGCGCGCCGAATTTCGGACGACGATCATCGTTCGGCCTGTCGCGCAACAACATGCCGCCCAGTCCTGGCGCCTCCAAATCCAAATCAACGCACAACACCCGCTTGCCATTTTGCGCCAAGTCGGCGGCGAGAACCGCCAGCGCCGTCGTGCGCCCGACGCCGCCTTTTAACGAGCCGAAAACCAAACGGGGCGGCCTATCCGCCTGCGGGGCCAAATCGGCCAGCCAGTCGGCGCCGACGATGCGGCGATCCAGTAACCGAATCCATTGCCCATCATCATCGGATAATTTGATGAAGGTTTCTTTGGGACCGGCCTGCATGAGGGATGGAAATAGCGCTGTCGGCAAGACCGGCTCCGCCAGCGCGTAGGCCCCCAGCGCCTCACGCAAGCGTTCAACGAGACCATCGTTTTTTCGTCGGGTTTCGAAGGCGACTCCGAGCCGACCGGTGGCGTCGCGCAAAACCACCACATCATCGCGGGTCTCAAGATCGATCTGCGCATCGCGACAAATTTTGATCAAGATCGGCAGAGCGTCGTCGTAGCGCACGGTCATGTCAAAACACTCCACCGTTAAAGAGGGCGATAGCGTCGGCTTTCCATACGGCAAGATCACCATCACTTACCGGGCAGCAGTCGCTATCCGCGTAGCGAATATTGAGCGACCAGCCGGTAAATCGCAGATTCAAAAGGGTATGTGTTAAGTCACTTAGAAGTGCGCCGCCCAAGCGACCATTAGCTAGGAGTTTGGCTGAGCGAGCATAATTTACGATACTTGTCTGTAGAGATACGTCGTTACCGTTGTTGTCGCGTTGATTAATGTGCTTACGAAGTTCCTTGGGCAGCGGAGCGATTGCGCTTTCGACGGCAGCCTTCAGCGCCGTTTCTCCGACCAGCCCATAATGGTAGGCTGCGTCGTCAATCCGCCCCTCATCCTCCAGTACTTCAGCTGTTCCCAGATGTCGCAGGGCGGCGTCGCCGAATTTTTCAACCATCTGCAACGCTCTCCGGTTTGGGCGATGCGCTCAATCTTTATCCCTTATTCCCAATAACGTACCGGCCATGCTTCAGCAAGCGACGGCGACAAAAAAAAAGCGGGCCGCCTTTCGGTGCCGACCCGCTTTTTCACTGAACCACCGTTAAAACCGAGGCTTCCGCCTTAGCCTTGCTTCGACAAATCTTCGCCGGTGGCCTGATCGACCTGCTTCATCGACAGCTTGATCTTGCCGCGGTCGTCAAAGCCGATGACCTTCACCTTGACCTCGTCGCCCTGCTTGACCACGTCCGTGACCTTGCCGACGCGCTGCGACGACAATTCAGAGATGTGGACCAAACCATCGCGCGACCCGAGGAAGTTGACGAAGGCGCCGAAATCGACGGTCTTCACCACCTTGCCGGTGTAGATGACGTTCATTTCCGGTTCGGCGACGATGCCCTTGATCCAGTCGATGGCGGCCTGCGCCTTCTTCTGGTCGACCGCCGACACCTTCACCGTGCCGTCGTCTTCGATGTCGATCTTGGCGCCGGTCTGCTCGACGATTTCACGGATCACCTTGCCGCCGGAACCGATCACGTCGCGGATCTTTTCCTTCGGAATGTTGATGACGGTGATGCGCGGGGCGTTTTCATTGACGCCGTCGCGGGCGCCGGTCAGCGCCTTGGCCATCTCGCCCAGAATGTGCATGCGGCCCGCCTTGGCTTGCGCCAAAGCGATCTGCATGATTTCCGGGGTGATCGAGGTGATCTTGATGTCCATCTGCAAGGCGGTGACGCCCGCTTCGGTGCCGGCCACCTTGAAGTCCATGTCGCCCAGGTGATCTTCGTCGCCCAGGATGTCCGACAGAACCGCAAAGCCCTCTTCTTCCTTCACCAGACCCATGGCGATGCCGGCCACCGGACGGGCCAAGGGCGCGCCGGCGTCCATCAAAGCCAGCGAGGTGCCGCACACCGTGGCCATCGACGACGAGCCGTTGGATTCGGTGATTTCCGACACGATGCGCAGGGTGTAGGGGAACTGTTCCTTGCTCGGCAGCAGCGGATGAATCGCCCGCCACGCCAGCTTGCCGTGACCGATTTCGCGGCGGCCCGGCGAGCCCATGCGGCCAGCTTCGCCAACCGAGTACGGCGGGAAGTTATAGTGCAGCATGAAGCGTTCGCGGTATTCGCCTTCCAGCGCGTCGATCACCTGTTCGTCCTGGCTGGTGCCCAGGGTGGCGACGACCAGCGCCTGGGTTTCGCCGCGGGTGAACAGCGCCGAACCGTGGGCGCGCGGCAAAATGCCGACTTCCGACACGATGGGGCGAATGTCGGTGGTGGTGCGGCCGTCGATGCGCTTCTTGGTGGCGATCACCGAGCCGCGCAGCACGTCGCTTTCCAGTTCCTTGAACTCGGTGGAGATCCAGGAGTTCTCGACCCCCTCCCCGCCCACGGTCTCCAGCGCCTTGGCCTTGGCGGCGGCGATCTTCTCGTAGCGCGCCTGCTTCACCGTTTCGGTGTAGGCGGCGGCGATGTCGGCGCCGACGGCTTCCTTAATGCGGGCCTTCAGCGCGGCGCGGTCATAAGCCGGCTGCGGCAGCGGCCACGGCTCCTTGGCGCACATCTCGGCCAATTCGATGATGGCGTCGATGACCGGCTGGAAAGACTTATGGCCGAACACCACGGCGCCCAGCATCACCTCTTCCGACAGTTCGGAAGCTTCCGATTCCACCATCAGCACGCCTTCGATGGTGCCGGCGACCGCGAGATCAAGCTTGGAGGTCTTGACCTGGTCCATGGTGGGGTTGAGGACGTATTCGCCGTCAATGTAGCCGACGCGGGCGGCGCCGATCGGACCCATGAACGGCACGCCGGAAATCGTCAACGCGGCCGAAGCGCCGATCATCGACACGATGTCGGCGTCGTTTTCCAGGTCATGGCTGAGGACGGTGCAAACGATCTGGGTTTCGTTGCGGAAGCCTTCAGCGAACAAAGGGCGGATCGGGCGATCAATCAGGCGGCTGACCAGCGTTTCTTTTTCGGTCGGGCGGCCTTCGCGCTTGAAAAAGCCGCCGGGAATCTTGCCGGCGGCGAACGTCTTTTCTTGATAATTGACCGTCAGGGGAAAGAAATCGACACCGGGCTTCTGGCTCTTCGCGGCGACGGCGGTGCAAAGCACGGTGGTTTCGCCGTAGGTGGCGAGCACTGCGCCGTCGGCCTGGCGGGCGATCTTGCCCGTCTCCAACGTCAGCTTGCGGCCGCCCCATTCGATTTCTTTACGATAAACGTTAAACATGTGCGGATCTTTCCTTCCGTACCGACACCCCGCATTCGGCCGGATTGCCGTGCAGGGCCGAAGCCGCGATCGTTTTTGGCTTCGCGAATGACGCCGGTCCCGCGGCGCGCATAATAAAGTCGCTTCGGGTCCATCCGTTCGATATCGCAACCGTCCGTCCAAGTCATCTTAAATCGCCGGAGAGTTGGTTCGGCCGGCTTGACGCAACGGGGGAAACTTGTCAAACAGCCAAATCGGCGCCGCGCCGGTGCGCCCGCGCTGGTGCGCTAGGTTCGCCAACGTCCGAAGATCTTACATGACCGTCAGAGGTGCATTCGTCGCCATGAAGAATTACCTGTTCACCAGCGAGTCCGTGTCCGAGGGCCATCCCGACAAGGTGTGCGACCGCATCTCCGACGCCGTCGTCGATCTTTTCTTGTCGCATGATCCTTACGCCCGCGTCGCGGTCGAAACCCTGGCGACCACTAATCAGGTGGTGTTGGCGGGCGAAGTGCGCGGACCGGCGTCGATCAACGCCGCTTTGATGGAAGAAGTCGCCCGCCATGCGGTGCGCGACATCGGCTACGAGCAAGACGGCTTCCACTGGGAAAACATGAATGTCCAGTGCTTCGTGCATGCCCAGTCCGCCGACATCGCCGTCGGCGTCGACGCCGCCGGCAATAAGGACGAAGGCGCCGGCGACCAAGGCATCATGTTCGGCTACGCCTGCCGCGAAACCCCGGCGTTGATGCCCGCGCCGATCTATTATTCTCACGCTATCTTGAAGTCGCTGGCTGAAGCCCGTCATTCCGGCGCGGCGGTCGAACTTGGCCCCGACGCCAAGAGCCAAGTGACCTTGCAGTACGAGGACGGCAAGCCGGTGCGCGCCACCTCCATCGTCGTGTCGACTCAGCACGGCGAAAAGTACAGCCAAGAGGACATCCGCGAGATCGTCCGTCCGCATGTCGTCAATTGCCTGCCGGAAGGCTGGATGTGCGACGAAGCCAACTTCTACGTCAACCCGACCGGCCGTTTCGTCATCGGCGGCCCGGACGGCGACGCCGGCCTGACCGGCCGTAAGATCATCGTCGACACCTACGGCGGCGCGGCCCCGCACGGCGGCGGCGCTTTCTCCGGCAAGGACCCGACCAAGGTCGACCGTTCCGCCGCCTACGCCGCCCGCTATCTGGCGAAGAACGTCGTCGCCGCTGGTCTGGCGGAGCGTTGCACCATTCAATTGTCGTACGCCATCGGCGTCTCCAAGCCGCTGTCGGTCTACATCAACAACCACGGCACCGGCTCGGTCGAAGAAGACAAGCTGTCCAAGGTGTTGCAGGATCTGGTCAACCTCAGCCCGCGCGGCATCCGCGAACACTTGGGGCTGAATAAGCCGATCTACGCCCGGACCGCCGCTTACGGTCACTTTGGCCGCGACCCGGACGTCGATGGCGGCTTCTCGTGGGAAAAGACCGATCTGGTGGACGCGCTGCGCGGCGCGTTCTAAGGCGGTTTGCGGTAAAGCATATCGCGAAGGGGGCCGTCCGCGCGCGGGCGGCCTTCTTCGTATTTTTAACCCTTAAGCGTTTTTGGCCGATATGACTGAGCACGGCGACAGCGAAGCCCCCCGCCTTTACGGCCGCCGCAAGGGCCGCCCGTTGCGCAAGCGCAAAGCCGGGTTGATTGAAGACGCCCTGCCCCGCCTGACGATCACGCCTTCGGGCGCCCATCCCGCTCCCGCTGCGCTGTTTTCCCAGCCGGTGGACGACGTGTGGCTGGAGGTCGGCTTCGGCGGCGGCCATCATCTGGCGTGGCAGGCGGCGCAGAATCGTCATGTCGGGGTGATCGGCTGCGAACCCTTCGTCAACGGCGTCGCCGGACTGCTGGCGCTGGTGGACGAACAGAACCTTTACGACAACGTCCGCATCCTGCCCGACGACGCGCGGCCGCTGCTGGACGCCCTGCCCGACGCCTCCATCGGCCGGGCTTTCGTGCTGTTCGCCGATCCCTGGCCAAAAAAGCGCCATTGGGACCGCCGCTTCATTGGACCGGAGAACCTAGCCCGGCTGTCGCGGGTGCTGAAGGACGGGGCGGAGCTGCGACTCGCCAGCGACGACATGGGGCTGGTCCGCTGGATGCTGGAGCACACCGTCAAGCACCCCGACTTTGAATGGACGGCGCGCGGGCCGCAGGACTGGCGAGTCCGTCCCGCCGATTGGCCGCCGACGCGGTATGAGGAAAAGGCGTTGATCGCCGGCCGCCAGCCGGTGTTTTTACGCTTCGTTCGCCGGGCGCGCGGCTGAGCGAGGCCACGTCGCCGTTGACATTCCTGCTCAGCCGTTTAGCTTGGCTAACATATAGCCGATCATCCCTAGAGGGAGACGCCGTCCGCTGACGCGGGCGGGGCCGAAGGAGCAACCGCCCCCGGAAACTCTCAGGCGAAAGGACCGCTAGGGATCGGCGCTCTGGAAAGCGGAAACCGCGTTGCTCGCGGTTTCTCACCGAAGGAGTAAGCTTTTCCGCGCGCTCTATGGGCCTTGGACAAGCGAATCTCTCAGGTCCACGACAGAGGGGGGCCTTGACGTCGCAAGCGATTCCCGCCTGCGACGCATAAGGTTCGCTGTCGGGGAGGGGTCGCTTATGGGCGCCGAAATTGAAGCCGGGGAAGTTCTCACCACGCCGCTGGATGGTTTGCACCGTGAATTGGGCGCCCGCATGGCCCCGTTCGCCGGCTACGCCATGCCGATCAACTACCCGGCGGGGATTCTTAAAGAACACCTGCACTGCCGCGACAAGGCGGGGCTGTTCGACGTCTCCCACATGGGACAGGTGCGCCTGAGCGGCGCTAACGTCGACCGCGCGCTGGAGACGCTGATTCCCGGCGATATCGTCGAACTGCCGGCGGGCCGGCAGCGCTATTCGATGTTCACCAACGCTGAAGGCGGCATTCTGGATGATTTGATGGTGGCGCGGGGCGAGGATCATCTGTTCATGGTGGTCAACGCCGCCTGCAAGGCCGCCGACATCGCCCACATGAAAGCCAAGCTGGAGCCGTTGGGCGTGACGGTTGAAGCGCTGGTCGACCGCGCGTTGTTGGCGTTGCAAGGGGCCGAAGCGGCGGCGGTGCTCGCCCGCTTCATTCCGTCCAGCGCCGCCCTGCCCTTCATGGGCATGGGTTCGGGCAATTTCGCCGGGGTTCCGGTGACGCTGACCCGTTCCGGCTACACCGGCGAGGACGGGTTTGAGATTTCCTGCCCGGCCGACGCCGCCGACTTCATCGCCCGCAAGCTGCTGGCTGAAAGCGAAGTCGCCCCCATTGGCCTTGGCGCGCGGGACTCGCTGCGCTTGGAGGCCGGCTTGTGCCTCTACGGCCACGATATTGACGCGACCACCACGCCGATTGAAGCGGGTTTGGCCTGGAGCATCTCCAAGCGCCGCCGGGCTGAAGGCGGCTTCCCCGGCGCCGAAGTGGTTCAGCGCCAGTTGGCGGAAGGCGTCGCCCGCCGCCGCGTCGGCGTCCGGCCGGAGGGGCGTCAGCCCGCCCGCGAAGGGACGGAGATTGTCGCCGAAGACGGCCGCGTCATCGGTCGCGTCACCAGCGGCGGTTTCGGCCCCTCTTTGGGCGGCCCGATGGCGATGGGCTATGTCGAGACGGCGTTTGCGCAAGCTGGAACCAAGGTGACGTTGCCGGTGCGCGGCAAGCCTTTGGCCGCTGAAGTGGTCAAGCTGCCTTTTGTAGCGCAGCGCTATTATCGCGGCTGATTCGCCGCTGCTTGATTTACGCATTCACTCAGGGACGGGATGAGCGTCATGACCATCAAATACACCAAAGACCATGAATGGGTGCGCGTCGACGGCGACGCCGCCACGGTCGGGATCACCGACTACGCCCAAGGCCAGTTGGGCGACGTGGTGTTCGTCGAACTGCCCGACGCCGGCCGCGAATTGAACCAAGGCGGCGAGGCCGCCGTCGTCGAATCCGTCAAGGCGGCCAGCGAGGTCTATTCCCCGGTGTCCGGCGCGGTGACCGAAAGCAACGCCGCCTTGCTGGACACGCCGGCGCTGGTCAACGAATCCGCCCAGAATGAAGGCTGGTTTTTCAAGCTCACCCTGTCCAATCCGGCCGAACTGGATTCCCTGATGGACGAAGCCGCCTATAAGGCTTACGTCGCGAGCCTCGGCTAAATCGCCCCATGCGCTACCTGCCCCTGACCCCGTCCGACCGCGCCGCCATGCTGGCGGCGGTCGGCGTCGAAAGCGTCGACGACCTGTTCCGCGACGTTCCGCAATCCGCCCGCTTGCCCGGCCCCATCGCCGGCCTGCCCAATCATCAAGGCGAACTGGCGGTGGAGCGCGCATTGTCCGCGCTGGCCGCCAAAAACCGCCCGGCCGGCGCCGGCCCGTTCTTCCTCGGCGCCGGGGCGTATCGCCATCATGTGCCGGCGACGGTGGACCACCTGATCCAGCGCGGCGAGTTCCTCACCTCCTACACGCCCTACCAGCCGGAGGTGACCCAAGGCACGCTGCAAATGCTGTTCGAGTTCCAGACCCAGGTCGCGCTATTGACCGGGATGGAGGTCGCCAACGCCTCGATGTACGACGGCGCCACCGCTTGCGCCGAAGCGGTGAAGATGGCGACCCGCGTCGCCAAGCGCGGCGAGGCGGTGCTGTCCGGCGGCCTGCACCCGCATTACCGCGACACCGTGCTGACCGACGCCGGCATGACCGGCTTTTCCGTGGTGGGCTGCGACGCCGACCCGGACAATTGCGAAGATCTAGCGTCGCTGGTGGACGACAAGACGGCGTGCGTCGTCGTGCAGTATCCCAGCTTCTTCGGCCATGTGAACGATTACGCGCAACTGGCTGATATCTGTAAGCAAAAGGGCGCGCTGCTCATCGTCGTCGTCACCGAGGCCACCGCGCTCGGCCTGCTGCCGTCGCCGGGCTCGATGGGCGCCGACATTGTGTGCGGCGAGGGGCAGGCTTTGGGCAATCCGCTGGGTTTCGGCGGGCCTTATCTTGGCCTGTTCGCCTGCCGGGAAAAGCTGTTGCGGCAGATGCCCGGCCGGCTGTGCGGCCAGACGGTGGACGCCGACGGCAAGCGCGGCTACGTGCTGACGCTGTCGACCCGCGAACAGCATATCCGCCGCGAAAAGGCGACGTCGAATATCTGCACCAATTCAGGGCTTTGCGCCCTGGCCTTCTCAATTCACTTGACCTTGCTGGGCGAAGCCGGCTTGACCAAGCTGGCGCGGACGAACCACGCCGCGGCGGTTCAGACGGCCGACCGGCTGGCGACGATTCCCGGCGTCGCGGTGCTGAACGACGGCTTTTACAACGAGTTCACCCTGCGCCTCGCCAACCGCGACGCCGCCGAGGTGGTGGAGAAACTGGCGGCTAAGGGCGTGCTGGCTGGGGTTCCGGTTTCTCGCCTGCTGAACGGCGCCTTGCCGGAATTGCTGCTGGTGGCGGTGACGGAAACCGCGACCGAGGAGGATGTGGCCGCGCTGGTTCAAGCGCTGTCGGAGGAGATGGCGGCATGAGCTTGAATTCAAAAGAAACTTATACCGGCAATCGCGGGCTCGCCATTGAGGAGCCGCTGATTTTCGAACAAGACGGGCCAGGGCGCAGCGGCGTCGATCTGCCGGACGTCCCCGACGTTCCGTTGCGTTTGGGCAAGCTGGCGCCGCGGGAAAAGGTCGGTCTGCCCGGCCTCGCCGAGCCGCAAGTGGTGCGCCACTACACAAGGCTGTCGCAGAAGAATTACGCCATCGACAGCGGGCTTTACCCGCTGGGCTCCTGCACCATGAAGCATAACCCGCGCCTGAATGAGAAAATGGCGCGGCTGGCGGGTTTCGCCGATTTGCACCCGTTGCAGCCCGTTTCCACCGTGCAAGGCGCGCTGGAGCTGATGGACCAATTGGCCCATTGGCTGAAGACGCTGACCGGCATGGCGGCGGCGACGCTGGCCCCGGCGGCCGGCGCCCATGGCGAGATGGCCGGCATGATGGCGATCAAGGCCGCCTTGACGGCGC
>CALGOL010000309.1 GCA_937960755.1 uncultured Azospirillum sp. | reverse complement strand
TCATAACCTGAAGGTCGTCGGTTCAAATCCGGCCCCCGCAACCAATAAAAAACCCGTAAGCTTAAAAGCTTGCGGGGTTTTTTCGCGTCGAGGGTTCGCCGATCGCGTCCCTGCAGACGCGCTGTTCGACTAACTGCCCCGAACGCCCGAGACAAAATTTTCCACCTCATGATGCAGGGAGTCTATCTCTTCGCGCAGGCGTTTGGCGGCGGACTTGACGTTGTCGGCCTGGGCGGCGGCGTCTACAACCAAATCATGCACCGTATGAATATTCGTGGCGACCACCTGCGTACCCTGGGCGGCTAAGTTGACATTATGGGAAATTTCTCGCGTCGCAACCCCTTGCTCCTCGATGGCCGAGGCGATGGAGGCGGCCAGTTCTTGAGCCTTGACGGCGATGCCGGCGATGGCGCGGATTTCGGTGACCGCCAGTTCCGACGCCCGTTGGGTGGCGGTGATCTGGCTGGTGATTTCTTCAGTAGCTTTGGCGGTCTGGCTGGCCAATGACTTCACCTCGCCGGCGACCACCGCGAAGCCCTTGCCGGCGTCTCCCGCGCGGGCCGCCTCAATGGTGGCGTTCAGCGCCAGCAGGTTAGTCTGGCTCGCGATATCGTTGATCAACTTTACAATGTTGCCCACCGCGTTGGCTTGCGCGGCGAGGTTCTCGACAGTCTGACGCACCGATTCCGCGCCGTTGGCGGTTTTGGAGGCGATCTCGGCGCTTTGCGTCACGCGTTGGGATATTTCGTTGATCGAGGCCGACAACTCTTCGGTGGCGGCGGCTACGGTTTGGACATTGCTGGTGGTCTCATCGGTGGCGCCCGCCACGGCGTCGGTGTTGGCGAGGGCGGTTTGCATGCCGGCGCTCATGGCGTCGGCCAAGTCGCGCATCTCCGTTCCGGCGGTCCGCGCCGCCTGCACCAGGGAACTAACGTCCCGCTCGAAATTGGCGGCTAACTTGTCGAGCAACTGGCGGCGGGCCTGCTCAGCCCGTTGGCGGTCAGCCTCCTGTTGCTTTTGCAGGGCGTTAATCTCCTCGGCGTTGCGCTTAAACACCATCAGGGCCGACGCCATGGCGCCGATTTCGTCGCGGCGGTCGAGAGCGGGAATGACGATGGCGGTGTCGCCATGGCTGAGCACCGTCATCGCTTGGGTCATCTTGGCGATCGGCTGCGCCACAAGACGCATGATCAACAGGGCCAGCAATGGAACCACCAAGATGACAATGGCGACTACCGATGCAATCAGAACATTGCGCAGATGATGCAAGGGGGCGTCGGTCTTGGCTTGGTCCAGGGCGATGCCGACCCGCCACTTCACGTCTGGAAGCCCCGAAATGGCTTGAAAGCGCAACAGATAGCCGTTTTCGACGGTTTCGGCGCCGGATGGGTTGGCGGCGGCGTCCATCTTGTTCATAACCCTGGTCTGGTCTGGATGAACCAAGATTTTGCCCGATTGGTCCACCAGAAACACAAAGCCCTTGCCGCCCAGGTCGAAGGACTTCAGGAACTCTTGCAACACGTCCAGCGGCAGGTCGGCGCCGGCGACGCCGCGCAGCGCCCCGCCATCGAAAATGGGTATGGCGGCGCTGATCACCAGCTTTTTGGTGGTGGCGTCCTGATACGGCTCGGACAGGGTCAGTCCCTTGGCGGCGACAGCCGCCTTGTACCACGGACGGATGCGCGGATCGTAGCCTGCCGGCAACTTTTCCGGGTTGAACGTTGTAAACTGGCCGTTGGCATCGGCGCCAAAGTAAACCTCGGAAAAGGTCCGCCGCAGGATCGGCCGTGAAACCACCGCCGAAAGCTGATCGGCGGGGGCGCCGGCTATGTCGTCGGCGACAATGCGCACAAGCAGCATTCGCCCATCCAGCCATTTTTGGATGCCGTCGGCGACCGACGCGCCGGCTGATTGGATCTGGTTCTCAATCTCTTTAAGCAGGCTTTGGTGAGCGACGCTGAAAACCCAGCTGCCCAAAGCCCCAAAGGCTATGACAATCAGAGCCGTAGCGGCGAGAACAATAGTGTAGATGAATTTTTGAGGATGTGATGAATTTTTCATTAAATTCTCCACGCCATATTCTTGTATAAATTACCGTGCTGGGCGGCTGTCCGCAATAATATTTTTGATCGAATTCTATATAAATTTTGACGAGCGGTCGCGTCGCGCGCAGCTCGACACAAAAGTGCGCCGCCGTCATCGCGATGGCGCCGAGGCGTTACAATTGCATCGTTTCAAGGCGCCACAGGCGGCTCGCCAGGCTTTAGGCTTTCGAATCACAGGGCCCGGTCCATAGAGGTCTGCAAGCGACCGCCCGAATCCGGCTTCAGTTCGGGCGGTGAACTGGGGACCGGCCCGACAAGCAGCTGGTCTTATCAGTGATTTCAGCATACTAACCTTGACAGTCTTTGCTGCGGCGAGGCCAACGCTCCGTATGCGTGCGGTTCGGTGTGACGGAGCCGACCCAAGCTTTGGAGATGCGGGCTCAACCACTAGCGTTAAGAATTCGAAACATACTTATCGCCGATTTTTATTGCGCTTTTCTGAAATAAACCCTAATGGGGCCATAACGATGTAAGGAAGAGTCTCGTCTGGCCGGGGTGGCGTATGGTGTGGGAGGGGCGGCTGAAAACAGTGTCGATCTGCGGGGCCGGCCATTCCGGTTCGACTCTTTTGGGCATGCTTTTGGGAAGCCATTCACTTGGCTTTTACATGGGCGAGGGCGGCAAAGTCCGTTACCTTGGTGATAAATCCAAACCGCTGCGAAAAAGGGTGTGTAAGATCTGCGGCGAATCCTGCCGGATCTGGGGCGATTTTCGCTGGGATCGTTCGGCGGCGCTTTATCCTCAGGTGGCGGAGCGGGTCGGACGGCGGCTTGTCATTGACTCTACGAAAAACGATCTCTGGATTACGGAGCGGGTGGCGGAAACCCGCGCCGTCGGCGGCGCGCCGCACCTGATTTTCTTGCAGCGCGATGGACGGGGTGTGTTAAATTCAAGGCTGCGCAAGTATCCAGACCGCAATCCAGAAGTGCTGGTGCGGGAATGGGTGGCGCATATGGAATGCGCTCAATCTCTATTTGATCGATTCGAAGGCCCAAAAGTCGCTATTTGTTATGAAGATCTGGCTTCCGCTCCTGAGGCGACAATGCGCGCCTTGTGCGATTGGCTGGAAATTCCTTTCGAAAGCGCCATGCTGCGCTTTCAGCACGCTGAACATCATCCGCTTGGCGGCAATAATGGTCCGCAGTATATGGTCGCCAAAGCGCGTTTTGATAACTCCAACGACGCTTTCGTAAAATTGAATGCTCGGGTGCGTGGTTACTATGAAAATCACGACGCGGGAATACGTCTCGACCTGCGCTGGAAGCAGGAGCTTTCAGCCGAAAATATGGCGCTTTTCAATAGTCTTGCCGGTCATTTGAACATTATGTCGATGCAAGGGGATTGAATTTTATGACTAAGGTCGATCTGGTTTTTCGGCAAGTCGGCGAGCGCACCAGCGCAATCGCCCTTGATCTGGCGATACGGCATATCAAGCCGGACAATGTCCATATTATGGACGATATCCGCCCTTTTTCCGAATGCGTCAATCAGATGCTGCGGATTCGCCATAATTGCGACTATGTCGTCTATGTTGATGCGGATTGCTTGATACTGGAAGATATGCGGGGTTTTATAAATCAGTTCAACGGCGCCTACGTCGATACTTACGTATCTGATAGATTCCGTGGCCGGCTGCATTGTGGCGTTCATATCACCCGCGCCGATTTGGTGCGCGCTATGGCGGGGGTAAAAATCCCGGATGATGATCTGCCTTATGTGCTGCGGCCGGAGTCGCGCCTACGCGGCGTCGCAATTAAAGAGGGTAAACTGCGCAAACAGTTCTATAATTTTAATATTCTTCATGATTATTTTCAATACTATCGGCATATTTTTGAAAAATACGCTCTACGGGAGCTCCGCAGCCGCGCGGAAGAAGCGCCGCGCCTGAAGATGGCGATGGACCGTTGGCCGCGACCAAGCAGCGAGGTCGATGATTTCGCCGTGGCGCGCCATGCGATTGATTACGCCCGGCGGGAATGTCCGCCCGAGCGTAGCGCCGACGAGGTGGAACGTTTCATCCGCGACTTGCCGACGTGCGCGGCGCAGGAAATGGTGAATTTGGGCGTTGTGGAGAAGGGCCATTTCACGATGGATCAACTGGACGAATGGCAGGCTGAGCATAACGAAACGAGGAAATTCGGCGCGCACGCCGCCAAGCCGAAGGTTTTCGGCGTTGGGCTTAGCCGGACCGGCACGCGGTCGCTCAACAGCGCGCTGCAAATGCTGGGCTTCAACACCGTGCATTACCCGACCGATCCCGTCACCTACAGCGAAATCGCCAATGGTCAGTTTGATCTGACTTTGCTGAAGCATTACGACGGCGTAACGGACATCACCGTGGCGCCTTACTACGTTCAGCTTGATAAGTTGCACCCAGGCTCAAAATTTATTTTGACAGTGCGGGAAAAGAACGGTTGGCTTAACTCTTGTAAAAACCACTGGCTCAATTCTCCGTTTGAAGAGGAAACCGACGATCCGCAGCGTAAGGCGCGGTTGGAACTTCGGCGGTTTTTCCGGGCGGCGACCTACGGTTGCTATGAATTCGCCCCAGAGCGCTTTGCTTGGGTTTACGATCAGCATGTGAAAAATGTTATGGAATATTTTAAAGATCGGCCGGATCAGCTATTGGTGACTAACGTGTGCGCTGGAGAAGGGTTTGAAAAATTGGCGCCTTATCTTGACCGTCCGGCGCCGTGCATCCCGTTCCCACACAAGGGGGCGGAGGTGACCAAACAGGCGGATGCGGCGCAAGCGCGAGAGGAAAGCGCCGCCCGGCGGAAGACGCAAGCAATCCTTGACCGAACGACCATCGCCGCATAGCTGGGTTTTCCGTTAAGCGTCGTCAACGATAAAATCAGGTGAATCTGATGCCGAAAGCGCTCATTTGGGGCGAGTCGCTCGTTGGCGGCGGACACGCGCGCATTCAGTCTGAACTAGCGCTTCAGTTGCAGTCTAACGGCTGGGAAGTCGCCTGCGTCACTGGCAGCAAGGCCCATACGGATAACTTTGATTTTGGCGACGCGCTGATGATCTATCAGCCGCCTCTGCGCCTGAAAAGCCCAGAGAGCGACCCCTATAATATGACCAATCTTATCACGCCCAACGGTGAAACTTTGTTCACCGATGCGGCTTACCGCAATCAGCGACGTGAAAGACTGCTGACGTTTTACCATGCCTATCAGCCCGACGCGGTGGTGACGGAAATGTGGCCGTACGCTCGCGCCAATTTTGATTTTGAGGTGGTGCCGCTGGCGCGCGCCATACGGGCGGACGTTCGCGAGAGCTCGGTGCGCTCGCCGCCGCTCTACTCCATCGCCCGCGACATCATGTTCCCGCCGCGTCTATCAAGCCCGGATTCCCCTGGGCTCGCCGACGACCGCTATGCGCTGGCGGCCGAGTTTTTCGCTCCCGGCCGCATTCTGGTGCGCGGCGACCGGAACGTGATCGCGCTGGAGGAAAGCATTGGGATCATGCCGGATGGGGTGCGCGACCGCATCGACTACGTCGGCTACTTCGCCAGTTCCCCGTCGCGCAACGGCGGCGGCGTTAAGGAAAGCGCGCGGGAGGTGTTGGTCTCCTCAGGCGGCGGCGTCACCCGCGACAGCATCCTGTTGTTCAAAAAAGCGATTGCGGCGCGCAAACTCTCCAGCCTGCGTCACCGGGTTTGGCGGATTATAATTCCGCATGGTTGCAATCCCGAGGTTTTCGCCGACATCGCCGCCGCCGCTAGGGCTGCGGCGCCGGACGGCGGCATTATTGTCGAACACAATCGGCGGGATTTTCTCGACTTGCTCGCCAACGCGGCGTTGGTGATTTGCCATGCCGGCAACACGGTGGTGGAGGCGGTGGTGTCGGGCGTCGCCGTGCTGGTGGTGCCCCGCGCTCTGTCGAAGAACAATCTTGAACAGCAGGTGCGGGCGCAGGCTTTTTTCGATAAGGGTCTAATAGAACTGGCGACGCTGGCGGAGATTGACGATCCGCGAACCTTGGCCGACAAGGCGGAGAACGCCGTTTGCGCCGCCCGCGATTCCTGCCCCATTTTGGTTGACGGCGCGGCGCGCATGGCGCGGCGGATCGCCGCTGAGCACGCCGCCTTGAGCGAACGGCGCAAGGATACCTGGCCGGACGACGTCGCCGCAGCCGACGCGGCGTTATCTTCGACGGAAGCCGCTTTCGCCGCCCTACGTTAAACTTGCGCGGCCGCGGTAAGAACAAGGGCTATTCGGCGGCCTTGCGGCGTTCCTTTTCTTGATCGCCGCCGGGCGGCGCGGCGTCGTCGACTATTCGCACGGCGCCGTTCACCCGTTCCAGCGTCAGACGGCGGCGATGGCGTTTTTCCACCCTTGACCGGCTGCCGATGGTAATCAGGGTCGCTTGTGGAAAATCTTCATCGATGATCCGCAGCATTTCCTCTTCAGAGTCCTGGTCCATGGCGTCGGTTGCGCCTTCGATGAAAACCCAGTCCGGCCGGCGCACCAGCAACCGAGCGAAGCCCAAGCGCTGCTGATCCGACATCGCCAGTTCCTCGTCCCACGCCGCTTGTTCGTCCAGCCTCGCGGTCAGATGGGCGAGCCCGACCCGTACAAGGGCGGCTTCCGCCGCATTATCGCCGACCTTTTCCGGCCCCACCGGATAGCTGAGCGCCGAGCGCAAGGTGGCGTAGGGCAGGTAGGGGTGTTCCGGCATGAAGAAGACGCGGGTGTGGGCGGGCAGGGCGATGCGCCCCTGACCCCACGGCCAGACCCGCGCCACCGCGCGGAACAGCCGCAGCGAAGCCCCGGCGTCCCCAGAAATCAGCACGCGCTCGCCGGGCTTTATCTCCAGCGTGAAGGGCTTAATGACCAACGCGCCGTCCGGTTCGGTGATCGACACATTGGAGAAGGTCAGCGAATGCACCGCGTCGTCGCGGTCCACCACCACGCGCGCGGTGCCTTCCGAGCCCTCTACTTCGCGGTCCAACCGCTCCAGCGCGTCTTGCAGACTGAGCACCCGTTCGACCGAGGCTTTCCATTCGGCGGCGCGCGCCAGATTGTCGATCGGCCACGACAGCGCCGCCACGGTCTGCTGAAAAGCCTGCGCCGTCTGCATCAGCATGCCCAGCGATATCGCCCCGGCGATGTAACGCGGCGCGGCCACCAGAATCGGAAAGGCCGCCGACAGCACCATGTAGGCGGCGGAAAAAATCATCATGTGCGATAGGGCGCGGGTCTGGCCGTACCAGCCCTGTCGCACTCCTAGCATCAGGTCGAACAGCCGGCGGCGTTCCTCAGACTCGCCATGCAGCAGGGCGATGACCTGGGCGTTTTCCCGCACCCGCGCCAGCCCGAAACGGAACGAGGCTTCGCGGGCTTGGCGCCGGTTGACCGCATCCACCAGCGGCTTGCCGATAATCATCGCAATAGCGGTGCCGGCGGCGGCGTAGACCAGCGCGATGTAAAGCAGATAGCCCGGCACCGAAAACGTCATGCCGAAAAACGTCATTTCCGGTGCGCCCGACAGCATCCACAAGATATTTGTGAAGCTAATCAGCAAGAGGATGCAGTAAAATAACGAGTGGGCGAGGTCGATGGCGACTTCGGTGGCGATGCGGATGTCTTCGGCGATGCGGCCATCGGGGTTGTCATGGTCGCCCGGCAAATAGAAAATCTGATGGTGGCGGCCGCGCGCCAGCCAGTCGTTCAGCAGATTACGGGTCAGCCAATTGCGCCAGTCGTATTGCAGCCGCCGCTTGATAAGCAGGTGGGTGTAGGACACGCCGACGTGAAACGCCAGGATGCCGCCCGCAGCGCCCAGCATCAGCATGAAGCCGTCCATTGAGCGCTGCTCCAGCGCGTCGAACAACTGCTCGCTCCACAGGTTCAGCAAAACCGGCGTCACCACCTGCAACATGGTGAGGCCGACCAGAAAGCTGGTGTGCAGCCGGATGCGCCAGCGCCGCTCGCTGTTCCAATACTGCCGCGACAGCGCCAGAAAGCGCCGGGCGAAGGAACGGGCGTCGCCGCCTGGGCTGGGCTCGGCCGCGGTCAAGCGCCCGCCCCAGGCAAGGCCGCCAACGCCTTATTGGCGGCGGCGCAGGACGCCAGATAGCGATAGCTGTCCTTGGGCGTGCGGCGGAGCGTGTCATAATCCACCCGCACCACGCCGAAGCGCTTGGCGAGGCCGTAGGCCCACTCAAAATTATCCAGCAGGCTCCAGCACAGGTAGCCCTTGACGGCGCAGCCGTCGGCCGCGGCCCGCGCCACCGCCGCGACATGGTCGCGGAAATAAGCGACCCGCTCGGCGTCATGCACCGAACCATCCGCCGCGACGACGTCGTCATAGGCGCAGCCGTTCTCGGCGATGTAAACTGGCAGGTTGCCGTAATTGTTCCGCAGATCGACCAGCAGGTCGTAGAGCCCGTCCGGTTGCACCGGCCACGCCATGCCGGTCCAGCGGTCGACCTCCGCATCTGGCTTGCCCCGCTCTGGCGCGAAGGCGTCGCCCCACCAGACGTCGAAGGGGCGGCCCGCCTCATGCTTCATCGTCATGCGAGAGTAGTAGTTAATTCCCAATAGATCAATTGGATAGCGGGCTAAGTTCATGTCGTTCGGCAAGACGAAATCCGCCATTTTGTCAGCCAGCAGGGCGGGGATTTCGCCTTTTAGCAAACCGTCGAGGGTGACGCGGTTCCACACCGCGTCCCAGCGCGCCGCGGCGGCGACATTCTCCGGCTTGTCGTCCTCCGCCCGGCAGGGCTGAAGGTTGAGCACGGTGCCCAGCGTTAAACCCGAATGCTCGGCGGCGATGGCGCGCAACGCCGCGCCTTGCGCCAAATTCTGGTGATGCAGCGCTCGCAGCATGCCGATTTCGCCCAGATGATGGCCGGGGGCGTGTTCGCCGACGCCGTAGCCGAAGATCGCCACCACATTGGGCTCATTCAGCATCATCCAGTCTTTGACCCGGTCGGCCAGCCGCGCGGCGACGATGCGGGCGTAATCGGCGAAGGGCTCAATAATGCCGCGCCCCTGCCAGCCGCCGGCGTCCTCTAACGGTTGCGGCAAGTCCCAATGGTAAAGGCAAGCCATCGGGCGAACGCCGGCTTCCAGCAACCCGTCCACCAGCCGGTCATAAAAATCCAGCCCCGCCGGGTTGGCGGGACCGGTTCCGGTCGCCTGGATGCGCGGCCAGGCGATGGAGAAGCGATACGCATTGAAGCCGGCGTTTTTCAGCAGCGCAACATCCTCCGGCCAGCGATGATAATGGTCGCAGGCGACGGCGGCGGTCGTGCCGTCCTGAATCTTGCCGGCGGCGGTGAAGGCGTCCCAAACGCATGCCCCGCGACCGTCGGCGTCAAGCGCCCCTTCGATCTGGTAAGAGGAGGTGGAGGCGCCCCAGAAGAAACCGGGGGGAAAGGCAAGGTCGGTCATGCGGGTTTCCCTTTAGCCGGCGGTCTTCGCCGCTTTGATAAGGTCGGCGTACCAGCGCGCCGAGGATTTCAGCGTGCGCCGGCCGGTGGCGAAATCGACATGAACGAGGCCAAAGCGGGTATTGTAGCCGCTGCCCCATTCAAAATTATCCAACAGCGACCAGACGAAATAACCCCGGACGTCGGCGCCGGCCGCTATGGCGTCGCGCATCGCCTGTTGGTAGAGCTTGAAATAGGCGACGCGGTGCGGGTCGTCGACCGCCCCGTCCGGGCCGATTTCATCGCCGCCGCCGCAGCCGTTTTCCGTTACGACGACGGGCAGGCGGTAGATTTGATGGATGGCTAGGATCTCGTCACGGAAGGCGTCGGGGAAGATCGGCCACCCCACCCCGTAATCCGGCGAACCGGCGGGCGCCTCGCCCCAGCCGTAGCCCCAAACGAAGCTGGGATCAACTTTGGCGAAAATCGGCCCGTAGTGGTTCAGCCCGAACCAATCCACCGGACGGCGGATGCGCGCCATGTCGCTGGCCGCGACGTAGGGTTCCAGCGCTTCGGCCAGTTGCGGCGGATAACGGCCGAGGATTTGCGGGTCGGGGAAGGCGCGGTTCCAGTGTTCATCCAGCAAAGCGGCGGCGGCGGCGTTCTCCGGCCGCTCCCCTTCGGGAATAATCTTCTGGCGATTATGGATGGCGCCGATAGAGGCGCCCGGAACCAGATCCCGCAGCACGTCGACGCCCATGCCATGGGCGAGGTTGACGTGATGGATGGATTTGAGGTGCTGCACCCGGTCGGTGATCCCCGGCGCCGCCCATGGGATGGCGTAGCCGAACAAGGTGAAAACCGAAAACTCGTTAAAGGTGATCCAGCGCTTGACCCGGTCGCCATAGCGCGAAGCGCACAAGGCGGCGTAATCGGCGAACCAACCGGCGCAATCCCGCCGGCTCCAGCCCCCCAAGTCATGCAGCGCTTGCGGCAAATCCCAATGATAAAGGCAGACCCAGGGGTCAATCCCGGCTTCCAGCTGCCGGTCAATCAGCCGGTCGTAAAAGTCCAGCCCCTTATCGTTGGCGACGCCCCGGCCGCGCGGCAGAATGCGCGGCCACGCCAGCGAGAAGCGATAGGCGTCGACGCCGATTTGGCGCATCAGGCCGACGTCTTCTTCCCAGCGGTGATAATGGTCGCTGGCCGTATCGGCGTTGGAGCCGTCGGCGACGCCCCCCGCCGTTTTGCAACGCATGTCCCAGATGGAGGGGCCGCGGCCATCCTCGCCGGTCGCCCCTTCCACCTGAAAGGCGGAGGTGGAGACGCCCCAGACGAAGCCGGGGGGCGCGCCGGACTGGGCCTTGTTCATGTTTGCTTGTTTTCTTTTGCGCTTTTATTGCGGTGCAAACAGCTAAGGCTATGATGTTAAAACAATTTTCAAAGTTTGAATACTAATTTCCGCGGTTTGCCGCGCCGTCAGATCGGCGCTTCTTCCGCGCCATCGTCGAGCGGCTGGCGTCCCAGCAGCAGGTCGCGCATTTCCAAGCGCAGCGCCTCTACCTCCGCCTCCCAATTATCGGGCGAGCCCTGGATGGCGTGCATAATCAAGGTGGCGAGATGAATGAGCCCAGCGCGCACGCATTCTTCGGGCGGGAAGTCCAATCCCAACGCTTCACGCAGATAAACGCCCAACTGTTCCGGGCTATTCCACGGATGAATTTTAACGTCGGCCAGATTTGCTTCGCCAAGGAAAAGACTGTTGAGCGCTTGTGCCTGCGCGCCGATTTCTTCGGCGCCGTCGTCAAGGCCGCGTTCGCCGGCGGCGATGGCTTGGAAAACATCCAAGGCCTGATCGGTGAAGCCGCGCACCAGCAATTCGACGACAGCCTCGTCGCCAAGATCGTTAGCGTTCATTAGGGCGGGGAAGGGGACGCCTTGCGGCGGCGCTGCGTCGGCGGTCATTGGCGGCGTCCTTTTCCAGATGAATATGGTTAAGAACGCAAATACTATAACCGCCGCCGCTTGTCCATCTTGAGCGACGGGAAGCGACGGCGGTTGTACTAAATCAGCCGGATCAGCCGACGATTTCGAGACCCGAGAAGAAATAGGCCACTTCGATGGCGGCGTTTTCCAGCGAATCCGAACCATGCACCGAGTTGGCTTCGATGGATTCGGCGAAATCCTTACGGATGGTGCCTTCCGCGGCGTTGGCCGGGTTGGTGGCGCCCATGATTTCGCGGTTGCGGGCGACGGCGTTCTCGCCTTCCAGCACCTGCAACACCACCGGGCCGGAGATCATGAACGACACCAGTTCGCCGAAGAACGGACGTTCGCGGTGAACGGCGTAAAACTGCTCGGCCTGGGCTTGGGTCAGTTGCACGCGCTTTTGCGCGACGATGCGCAGGCCGGCTTCTTCGAACCGGGCGTTGATCTTGCCGGTCAGGTTGCGGCGGGTGGCGTCCGGCTTGAGGATCGAAAGAGTGCGTTCGACGGCCATGGGTTTCCAGGCTCCTGGTTTACTGTTGCGCCGCGCGGGCCCCGCCCTCGGCCCGGTTGCAAAGCGGCTTGACGATATCGTGGTTGGCGGGGTTGGCGGGCGGGTTATAGGCGGCGACAAAAGAACGCGCAACCGTGATCTCACGGACGAGGCAGGCTGAAGCGAAAAACGCAGCCCTCCGCCGGGGCGGATTCGACCCAGATGCGCCCGCCGTGATGTTCAACGATCTTCTTACAGAGCGCCAGACCGACGCCGGTGCCTTCAACGCCGTCTGACGGGCCGTGCAGGCGCTGAAAAATGCCGAATATACGCTCAAAATGTTGTGGGGCGACGCCGATTCCGTTGTCGGCGACGGAAAACAGCAAATGATCGTCCTGGGATTCCGCCGTCACGACGATTTGCGGCGGCCGATCAGGGTGGCGGTATTTTATCGCATTGCCGATAAGATTTTGGAACAGGCGCAACAATTCCGACTCGTCGCCCCGAACGGTCGGCAGATCGGGTGAAATGACGACGGCGCCGCCGCTCTCAAGCAAGGCGGCGTTGAGGTTCGCCACGGCGTCCTGCGCCGTTGTCGCCGTGGAGACGGGAGAGAAGGGCGCGCAGTTGCGCCCGACGCGGCTGTATTCCAGCAAATCCACCACCAGCCGGTCCATGCGTTTGGCGCCGTCGCGGATGAAGCCGATAAACTCTTTGGCGTCGTCGCTGACGGCGGCGCCCAATTCCCGCTCCAGCAGGGCGGCGTAGCTGTTCACCGTGCGCAACGGCTGGCGCAGATCATGGGAGGCGACATAAGCGAAGGCCTCCAACTCGGCGTTGGAGCGGCTGAGCGCTTCGGTTTGCCGGCGCAACGCCTCTTCCATCTCGCGCCGCCCGGTGACGTCGGTATGGGTGCCGACGGCGCGCACGGCGCGTCCCTCCGCGTTGCGGGCCACCGCGACGCCGCGGGCCAGAACCCAACGCC
>CALGOL010000308.1 GCA_937960755.1 uncultured Azospirillum sp. | reverse complement strand
GCGCAAGCCGCAGACCAGCGCGCCGCGCTCCCGCACCCGCTCCAGCACGTCGCCATCCGCCGCCGCCGCGCCTTTGTTGAAAACCGACAACGCGCACAGGGCGGACAGGGCCAAGCCCGCCGCCCGGCGCAGCATGTCTTTCGCCCGCCTTGTCTTCATCGCCGCCCGTCGCGTGTTAAAGGGTCACGCGGCTTGAGCGCGCACCTTTTCCAGCAAACTATGCAACGCCTGGGCTTCGTCCGCCAGCAGATTGGCGCTGTCGATCAAGTGTCCCGCCACCGCCCCGGCGCGGTTGGCCTGATCGTTGACCCCGACCATCAAACCGGCGGCTTCGGCCGAATTGGCGGCGATTTCGCCGATGCGCGACATGATTTGCGCCGAGGAGGCGTTTTGCGCGTCGACCGCTTGGCTGATCGCGCCTTGCGCTTCCGCCACCCGCGTCACCGACCCGGCGATGCGGCCGAACGAGCCGACGGCGCCGCGGATATTGGCGTCGATGCCGCTGACCGATTCCGCAATATGAACAGTGGCGGCGGCGGTCTCCTCCGCCAGCTTCTTCACTTCCGCCGCCACCACGGCGAAGCCCTTGCCGGCCTCGCCGGTTTGCGCCGCTTCAATAGTGGCGTTCAGCGCCAGCAACTTGGTTTGCCGGGCGATGCCGGTGATGACGTCGACGATCTTGCGGATTTGTTCGGTGTTGGCCGCCAGCGTCGTCACCGCCCCTTGGGCTTCGGAAAGCTCCTGCATCGCGGTCGCCACCACGCCGCCGGCTTCGCCGGTCAGCGACGACACCGCGGCGATGGCCCCAGCCAGGGAATCCGCCGACTGGCCAGCGTCGACGGCGCTTTGCGCGCTGCGCTCCACCCGCGCCCCAGCGTCGGCGGAACCGGAAATCGAGTTCTGCGATTCCCGCATCAACGTGTCGGCCATGCGGCGCAGTTCAGAAGATTGCGACGCGACGCTGGTCGCCACCTGCCGCACCTCGTCCAGCAACCGGCGCTCGGCGGCGGCGGCTTGCGCTCGTTCGGTGACGTCGGTCCACGCCAGCGTGCGCCCCAAAGCCCGCCCGTGGGCGTCGCGCACGGTGTCGGCGTCCAGCTCAATCAAGGCGTCGCCCACCCGATGCGCCCGCCGCCGCACCGCCGAGGCCGCCGGATCAAGGCAATCAGCGGCTTCCGCGCCTAGACTCAGCGGGTCCGCGCTCAGCGGATCGCAGTTCATTTGTTGGCAAAAGGCGCGGGCGGCCGGGTTGGCGAAACCGGGGCCGCCGTCGGCGCGCAACATGACCATGGGGGTCGGGCTGCTTTCCACCATGCGGCGCATCAGCACCGCTTGGCCGACGCTTTCCCGCAAGCGCAGCAAGGCCGCCGCCATCACCGCCATTTCATCCGGGCCGGTGCGCGGCGCAGCGACGGAAACGTCTCCTTCGGAGATGCGGTCCATCGCCGTGGCGAAAGCCCCCAGATGCCCGAACACCGTCATGCGCAACAGCAGATAGCCGCCCAGGCCGATCAAGGCCGCCAGCGCCGCCGTGCCTTCCATGGCTTCGTTGCGCAGCCGGATGACGTTGGCGTTGAAGCCGCCAACCTCGCGGACGATCTCCAGCCGCGCCCACGGCGCGCCGCCGTCGCCGGGGACCACGGCGTAAGCGGCAGAAGTCTCCGTCGCGTCGCTCTTCTCGCCGCCGGCCGGGCTTTCAAAAACCACCTGCCCGGCGTCGTCCTTGATCCGAATGTCGGCGTGCAGCGCGGCGCCCAGGGTATTCAGCACCGCCAGCGGATCGGCCGCGACTTCGATAAAGCCGACGGCGCGAAAGCCGCCCACCGGAACGATCAAGCTGACCAGCGGACGGCCGGCGGCGGAGCGCCATAGCACCGTGACGGGTTGGCGGCGAGCGTCGGGGCTGCGCTGCTTTAAGCGGGCCAGCCGTTCCGGCGCCGCGGTGGCGGTTTCGCCCGACAATTCGGCCACTGTCGCCACGCGGTTCATTTCCGGGTCGAAGGCGTGCAGCGCCGCCAATTTAATGTCGCCGTCCGCCACCGCCTGCCGGGTCAAAATCGTCTTCAGCCCCAGCACCGCCTTGGCGGCGTCGCCGCGCCCCAGCGCGTCCACCAGCGTCATATCCCGGCTCCAGTCGTTGACATGGGGATACAACTGGTCGACGTAGTTGTTGCGCACCCGGTCGGTAATCAGCAGCGCCGCGGTGTTGGCGGCGCTGTCGTTGAAGGTCGCGACGGCGAAATCGGCGTAGCGGTGCGACACCCACGCCTGACCGGCGAACATCGCGGCGACCAAAGCCGCCGCCACCAGTCCTAACGCCCGCCGTAAAGTCCAGATGCGATGCTTTGCCGGTGTTTCAGCATTGTTTTCCATCATCCGCGCTCCCCGTCCCCGGCGGCGCCTGATCGGCGCGCGGGCCGGATGATCGGTCACGCAAATGAATGGCGACCGCGCGGTTTGTGAACAGACGGCGACGACTTGTTGACAGCCGTCATCAGCCGTCGCCGGACGAAAGCATTCTATTCACATAATGGCGCCGCTGGTTCACTGGGCGGGCGAGCGGCGTTCACCGGCAAGGCGGATGATCCGTCCCGTCAATCGCTCAGGCGCCGACGCGCCGGAGAGCAGAAATACAGGGAAAGGACCATCTTTCATGCTTGAGGCCCGTTGCGTCGAAACCCGTAAATTCGGCGGTCGCATCATATCCGCCGCCTTCGCCGCCATGTTGTTCGTCGCCCCGGCTTGGGCGCAAGAAGCGTTGCCCAACGTGACGATTCTCGCCACCGGCGGCACCATCGCCGGCACGGGCGCCACCAGCACCACCACCGTGGGTTATACGGCGGCCAAAGTGGGCGTCGAGCGACTGATCGAAGCCGTGCCGGAACTAAAAAAGGTCGCCAACGTCAAGGGCGAGCAGGTGTTCCAGATCGCCAGCGAAAACATGACCAACGACCATTGGCTGAAGCTGTCGAAGCGGGTCAACGCCCTGTTGGCGCAGCCGGACGTCGATGGGATCGTCATCACCCACGGCACCGACACCATTGAAGAGACCGCCTATTTCCTGAACCTGACGGTTAAAAGTGAAAAGCCGGTGGTGATTGTCGGCTCGATGCGCCCGTCCACCGCCATCAGCGCCGACGGCCCGATCAACCTTTACAACGCGGTCACGCTGGCCGGCAGCCCGAACGCCAAGGGCAAGGGCGTGCTGGTCGCGCTGAACGATCAGATCAACGCCGGCCGCGACGTCACCAAGAGCAACACCGCCACCGCCGACACCTTCCGCACTCCCGATTTGGGCTTCCTCGGCTACATGCAGGCCGACAAGGCGCATTTCTATCGCCAGCCGACCCGCAAGCACACCACCCAGTCTGAATTCGACGTCTCCAACCTGGAAACCCTGCCGCAAGTCGACATCGTCTACGGCTACGCCAACAATAACCGCGTCGCCCTCGACGCTTTCGTCAAGGCCGGCGCCAAGGGGATCATTCACGCCGGGGTCGGCAACGGCAGCTTGTCGAACGCCATGAAGCCGGGGTTGGTGGAGGCCCGCAAGGCCGGGGTGCTGGTGGTGCGCGCTTCCCGCGTCGGCTCGGGCATCCTGGCCCGCAACGGCGAAGCCAACGACGACGAACTGGACTTCGTGGCGGCTGACACGCTCAACCCGCAAAAGGCCCGCGTTCTGCTGATGCTGGCGCTGACCAAGACCAGCGACGCCAAAGAAATCCAGCGGATGTTCTATACGTATTGATCCGGTTTGGTTTTTTCCGGGCGTTCTTGAATGGGGGGCGGTCTTGTTCGGCGCAATTGCCGGATGGGGCCGCCCCTTCGCCGTCTATTACCGGCTCACCGATGGGCAGACTCTTCGGTGAGCCGGTAGAGCCCGCGCGGCGGTATAATATGGTTTATCCGACAGGCCGCGGCGCGCAGCGATGGAAAGGCGAGCTTGCCGCGCCGATAGCGCAATGCTATTTTATGTGATGAAGAAAATTGCATACAGCAAAGACGCCTTGAAAACGCTGCGCCGAATGCCGGCGAATACGGCGGCGCTAATCGTCGGCAAGATCGAGCTGTTTGCAACCGAGCCGGCGGCGTTGGGCAATAATCTCAAGCCGCTATCGGGGCGCGACGGCGCGTTTCGCTTACGGGTCGGCGACTGGCGGGTAGTCATGACCGATGACGGCGTCGTGGTCGCCATCATCAAAATCGGGCCGCGCGGCTCGGTGTACGAGGAGTAAGACGAATGCCGGTTCAATACATCGACAGCCCGGCGGGACGACTGGTCGTACTGCCGGAAGCGGAATATCGGGAAATGGCGGAAATGTTGGCGGACGCCGATGCGGCGGCGTTGATCGACCGCTTCCGCGCCAAGCTGGCGGCGGGAGAAGAGGAGCTGATTCCGGCGGACGCGGCGAACCGACTGCTAGCCGGGGAAAGCCCGGTGCGGGTCTGGCGGGAACTTCGCGGACTGAAAACCGGCGAACTGGCCGAACGGGCCGGGCTATCACAAGCGTTCGTCAGCCAAATTGAAACCGGCAAGCGGGAGGGCTCGGTCGGCGCGCTCAAGGCGCTGGCGGAAGCGCTCGGCGTAACCTTAGACGACCTCGCCTGACCCCTCAAACCACCGTTCCGGCGAACAGATAACCGACGCCGTGAACGGTGACGATCAACCGCGGATCGCCGGGGTCGTCCTCCATCGCCCGGCGCAGGCGGCGCACCAGGGAATCAATCGTGCGGTCGGCGGCGTCGTCTTTGCGCCGCTTGGTCGCCACCAGCAGATAGTCACGGTTCAGCACCCGGCCGGCGTTGCACACGAAAGTGGACAGCAAATCGAACTCCGCCCCGGTCAGCCGCACGTCGCGGCCGTCGGGCGCCGTCAGTCGCATGCGGTCGAGATGCAGCGTCCAGCCCTCAAAACACTTCTTGCGGTCTGGCTTGGCGGCGGCGGGGGCGCGCAGGCGCCGCAGCAAATTGCGGGTGCGCGCCAAAATCTCCCGCGGTTCGAAGGGTTTAACGACGTAATCGTCGGCCCCCATCTCCAGCCCGACGATGCGGTCGAGCCGGTCGCCGCGGCTGGTGATGAGGATGACGCCGATTTGCGAGGTCGCCCGCAATTCGCGGGTCGCGGTCAGCCCGTCCTTGCCGGGCAGGCGGATATCCAGCAAGGCCACGTCGATGGGCTGCACGGCTAACAGCCGCTCCAGCTCCTCGGCGCTTTGCGCTAGAAACACCTGATAGCCCTCATCGACGAAATAGGCTTTCAGCGTTTCCCGCGTCACCGCCTCATCGTCGACGATCGCCACATTGACCGCCATGACCGCCTTGCTCCCGCAGTTCATCAGGTATGGAACAGCCGCGGCCGCCCCGCCGTCAACGCCGGATGCGTCAATGCTGGAGTATCTGCCCCAGGAACTGACGGGTGCGCTCGCTTTGCGGGTTTTCAAAGAACTGCGACGGCGGCCCGACCTCGATCACCGAGCCTTCAGCCATGAAAACCATGGTGTCGGCCACTTGGCGGGCGAAGCCCATTTCGTGGGTGACGCAAATCATGGTGATGCCTTCGTCGGCCAGTTCCGACATGACGTCCAGCACTTCCTTGACCATTTCCGGGTCAAGCGCCGAGGTCGGCTCGTCGAACAGCAGGATGTCGGGGCGCATGCACAGCGCGCGGGCGATGGCGACGCGCTGCTGCTGCCCGCCCGACAATTGGCCGGGGTACTTGTGCGCCTGTTCCGGGATGCGCACCCGGCGCAGATGCATCATCGCCACTTCCTCAATCTCCGCCTTCGGCGCGCCCTTGACCCAGATCGGCGCCAGCGTCAGGTTTTGCAAAATGGTCAGATGCGGGAAAAGATTGAAGTTCTGGAACACCATGCCGACTTGGCGGCGCACCGCCTCCACCGCCTTGACGTCGTCGGTCAACTCGGCGCCGTTGACGATGATGCGGCCGGCCTGATGCGCCTCCAGCCGGTTGATGCAGCGGATCATGGTGGATTTGCCCGACCCCGACGGGCCGCACACCACCACCTTTTCACCGCGATTGATCGTCAGGTTGACGTCGCGCAGCGCGTGATAGTGACCATACCATTTTTCGACTTTGTGCAGTTCGATGACAGGCGTCGCGGACATGGCGCGGAACTCCTCTGCGATAGCGTTTATTATCTGCGGTTGTGGCGGTTCAGCGCGACCTCCAGCCATTGGCTGTAGCGCGACATGCTGTAGCAAAAGCCCCAGAACAACAGCCCGGCGAAGACGTAGACCTCGCCGAAGAACGGCCGCCATTCAGGATCGGTGGTGGCGACCGTGGCGGCGGTCAGCAGGTCGTAAAGCCCGACAATGGTGACCAGCGAGGTATCCTTGAAGCAGGAAATGAACTGGTTGACGATGGGCGGGATGACCATGCGCAGCGCTTGCGGCAGGATAATCAGCCCCATCTTTTGCCAATAGGTCAGGCACAAGGCGTCGGCGGCCTCATACTGGCCCTTGGGCACCGCTTGCAGGCCGCCGCGCACCGCTTCGGCCAGATAGGCGGCGGTGAACAGGGTCAAACCGGCCAGCGCCCGCAGCAGCTTGTCCACCACCACGCCATCCGGCATGAACAGCGGGAACATCACCGACGCCATGAACAGCACGCTGACCAAGGGCACGCCGCGCATCAGTTCGATAAAGCCGACGCACAGCGCCTTGACCGCCGGCAGATCGGATTGGCGGCCCAGCGCCAGCAGGATCGCCAGCGGAAAGGCCAGCACGATGGAGAACACCGACAGCATCAACGTGATGGGCAAACCGCCCCACTTGTCGTTCTCCACCAGGGTCAGGCCGAAAACGCCGCCCCACATCAAAACGCCCATAGCGGTCAGCGTGGCGACCCAGGCCGCCGCCAGCCACGGCCGCCAGAACGGCCGGTAGCCGCTGGCCGCCAGCATGGCGACGAACAGCAGACAAGCGGCGAACGGGCGCCATTGCTGTTCATAAGGATAGGTGCCGAAAAAGATCAGCCGGTGCTTTTCGACAATGATCGCCCAGCAAGCGCCCGTCGCGGCGCGGCATTCGTCGGGCGTCCCCAGCCAAGTGGCGTTGACCAGCGCCCATTCCACCATCGGCGGAATCGTGCGCCAGAGGAAGTAAAGACAAGCCAGGGTCAACACCGTGTTGAGGCGGGTGTTGAACAGGTTCTTCTTGGCCCAGCCCAGCGACTTCCACGAATTGCGGCCGAAAGCGGCGGGAATGGCGGCCTGCGACGGCTCCTCTTCAAAGGCGGCGGCGGAGGCGAAGAGTTGCGGCGAGGGGGGTTGCTTGCTCATCGCGTCACCAATGCGGCGCGCTGATTGCGCCAGTTCATGAAGGCGGAAATGGCGAGACTGACCACCAGGTAAACCGCCATCATCATCGACACCATTTCGATGACCTGACCGGTCTGGTTGGCGGTGGTGTTGGAGATGCTGACCAGATCGGGATAGCCGATGGCCACCGCCAGCGACGAATTCTTGGTCAGGTTAAGGTATTGGCTGGTCAGCGGCGGCACGATGACCCGCAGCGCCTGCGGCAGGATAATCAGCCGCAAAATCTGTCCCGGCTTCAGACCCAGCGCCAAACCCGCTTCGGTCTGGCCGTGCGGCACCGACAAGATGCCCGAACGGACGATTTCTGCGATAAACCCGGCGGTGTAGACCGACAAACCCACCAGCAGCGCGGCGAATTCCGGCGTCAGCGTGACGCCGCCGGCAAAATTAAAGCCTTGCAGACGCGGGACATCCCACACCAAAGGCATGCCGGCGGCAATGAACGCCAACCCCGGCAGACCCAGCGCCAAGCCGGCGACGGCGTAGGGGGTGGGAAAGCGTTGGCCGGTGGTCTCGCGCCGCCGCCGCGCCCAGCGGGCGACAATGAAGGCGCCGACGATTCCGACCGCGGCCGCCGCCAAAATAAGGCCGTGCGCCGGATCTTCCTGCGGCCAGGGCAGTTTAAGACCGCGATTGGTCAGGAAAACGTCGGGCAGCGGCTCCAGCGCGTCGCGCGGCCCCGGCAGCTTGCCGATGATGGTGTACCAGACGATCAATTGCAGCAGCAGCGGGATGTTGCGGACGATCTCGACGAAAGCCGCCGCCATCCGCGACACGATCCAGTTGGACGACAGCCGGGCGATGCCGACCGCCAGCCCCAACACGCTGGCCAGCAGCACCCCGACCGCCGAAACGGTCAAAGTGTTGAGCAGGCCGACGATAAAAGCGCGCAGATATGTGTCGGCGGCGGAGAAGGGAATCAGGCTTTCGCCGATTTCAAAACTGGCCTCGCGCGACAGGAAAGCGAACCCGGTGGCGACGCCGCGCCGCTCCAGATTATCCAACGTGTTGGAGACGAGAAACCAGCCGACGACGGCGACGCCGCCAAGGATCAACGCCTGATAGATGTAGCCGCGCGTTCGGGCGGAATTAAGCGTTCGGGCGAGCGAATGCATGTCGGGCTCCCGGTCGGCGCGCGCCTCCCTTCCCGCTCAACGAGCGGACCGACGCGCGCAAACGTTTGAAGGGAAGGGCGGAAGCGGGCGCCGGGCGCGCCGCTTACTTCAGCGGCGGCGAGTACATCAGGCCGCCCGCGGTGTGCAGCCCGTTCACGCCGCGCGCCAGCTTCAGCTTCGACTGAGCGCCGACGTTGCGCTCAAAGCTTTCGCCGTAATTGCCCACCTGCTTGACGATGTTGAACGCCCAGTTTTCCTCAACACCCAAAGCCTTGCCGTTGCCGGGGGTGGCGCCGACAAAGCGCTTGACGTCCGGGTTCGGCGACGCCGCGGCGGCGTCGATGTTGCCGGAATTCAGCCCCAGCTCCTCCGCCTGGATCATGGCGTAGACGGTCCAGGTGATGAGGTTGGTCCATTCCTCGTCGCCCTGGCGCACCGCCGGGGCCAGCGGCTCTTTCGAGACCTGTTCCGGCAGGATGACGTAATCGGCCGGATTGGGGGCTTCGGCGGCGCGGATGCCGGCCAATTGCGAAGAGTCGGAGGAAATGGCGTCGCAGCGGCCGGAGAAGAACGCCTTATGCATTTCCTCGTTCTTCTCGATCACCACCGGCTTGAACTGCATTTTGTTGGCGCGGAAGTAATCGGCGACGTTCTGTTCGGTGGTGGTGCCGGGCAGCACGCAGATGGTCGCGCCGTTCAGCTCCTTGGCGCTTTTCAGGCCCAGCTTGGCCGACACCATAAAGGCTTGGCCGTCGTAGAAATTGATCGGCGCGAAGTTCAGACCGTTGGCGGTGTCGCGGCTGAGGGTGCGCGTTGTATTGCGCGCCAAGAGATCAATTTCGCCCGACTGCAAGGCGGGCAGGCGTTGTTGCGCCGACAGGGGCGTGTACTTGACCTTTTCGGCGTCGCCGAACACCGCCGCCGCCACGGCGCGGCAGACGTCGACGTCAAGCCCCGACCATTTGCCCTTCTCGTCCGGGGCGGAAAACCCGTAAAGCCCAAGATTGACGCCGCATTGCAGGTAGCCTTTCTGCTTGACCGCATCAAGCGTCGTGCCGGCGACGGCGGCGGCGGGAAGTGCGGCGACGGCCAAAAGGGCGGCGGAGATGAGCGTCTTCACGGGCGTGTTCCTTCCTGTCGATTGAAGGGGGTTTCGTCACCCCTCCCTGATTCAAAGGGGCGAAGCCCCCTGGTTCAAAGGGGCGAAGCCCCCTGGTTCACCGACAAGAATGAGCATGGCGATTGAACAGCTTGTCCGCCGCGATTGAACGGGATGACCGGAATTGTGAACAGATTTGAACAGCCCGCCCGCCTCACAGCGCGCCGACTTTCTCCACCCGCAAACGCCGCCACACCCCGGCGCGGTTGCGCCAAGTGATGCCCTGCCCGGCGCGCAAGCCGATCAGCGCGGCCCCCACCGGCGTCATCACCGACAAGCGATGGCGCGCCGAATCCTCTTCGCCCGGCCACACCAGCACCACATCGTGGCGCTGGTTGGCGTCGAGATCGACAAATTGCACGCGCGAACCGATGCTCACCGTCGATGTCGATAGCGCGCCGTCATCAACAAGGCGCGCGCGGTCAAGCTCGCGGTCGAGATATTCCGCCACCTCCGGCGACCGAGCCGCCGCCGCTTCCGACAAATCGGCAAGGCGCTGATAAACGCTCCGCGTCAAGGTGATGGGCGGCAGGTCTCCTGTAATCGGCAAAGCAGTCATAGCGCATTCCTCAAAACGAAAACCGCCGGACGGGCGATCCGGTCCAGCGGAAGAACAGCGAAAACAAACAAAAGAGGCGAAAACCGGCCAGGGGAGACCGGCTTTCGCCTCCAAGGTCGGCGGCGGAAAGCCGTCGGATGGAGCGCCGGTTCAATCCGGCGGCACACGTTCGACAGACAGCCGGCGGATGGCGCCGCCGTCGAGATATTTCATCCGCGCGCCCCGGCGCAGACCCAGCAAAGCCGCTCCCAACGGCGAAGCGACGGAAATCCGTCCATCCGTCGCCGCCTGTTCGGGATAGGCCAACTCACCCCATTCCACCGCCGCGTCTTCCGTGCGGCGAAACTGAAACCGCCGTCCCATGCGCACCACGTCGCGGGGAATATCGTCTTCCTTACGGACGATGGCGCGATCCAATTCCTTGGCTAAGAAGGCCGACACCTCCGGCGCGTGAACCGACAGACGGTCGGACACCCGCAGCAGGCGCGCATAGTCGGCGCGGCCGATCCAAATCAGCGGCTGCTCTTCAGCGTCGGTCATCGTCAGCGTTCCCCCGTCGGCGGCGTCGTACTGTTGAAGAAGAGACTGCCCGCTTCCGCTGAAAGCTTCCATCCGTATGAATACGGAGCCGTCGGGATTTCCAAAAATAATAATTATAAATCAATAAGTTAAAAAGCTTCCGTATTCGTACGGATATTCCGCTCCGGGTTTTCCCTGATTAAAAGATCGGCTCTTCAACCGACGCCCAATTTAAGAAGGATGCGACGATGGACGATTTGCTGACGGGGGCGCTGAGCCGCCTGGACGACGCGGCCAAGCACGTGCATGTGGACGCCGAAGTCCTCGAAAAGCTCAAGTACCCCAAGGAAACCCTCAGCGTCCGTCTGTCGGTGCGCATGGACGACGGGTCGCGCCGCTCTTTCCCGGCGTGGCGCTGCCGCTATGACGACACCCGCGGCCCGACCAAGGGCGGCATCCGCTATCATCCCAGCTCCAGCGTCGACGAAGTCACCACGCTGGCGTTTTGGATGACTTTCAAATGCGCGGTGATGAATCTGCCCTACGGCGGCGGCAAGGGCGCGGTCAAGGTCGACCCGCACGCCCTGTCAAAATCGGAGCTTGAGCGCCTGTCGCGCGCCTATGTCCAGGCTTTCGCCGGCATGATCGGCCCCGACCGCGACATTCCGGCCCCCGACGTCTACACCAACTCCATGGTCATGGGCTGGATGGCCGACGAGTACAGCGCCATCGTGCGCCAGCCCAGCCCGGCGGTCATCACCGGCAAGCCGCTGCCGCTGGGCGGTTCGCTGGGGCGCGACGACGCCACCGCCCGCGGCGGCTATTACCTGCTGAAGCATCTGGAAACCGATCTCGCCCTGGCGGACGGGGCCAAGCGCGTGGTGGTGCAGGGCTTCGGCAACGCCGGCTTCCACATCGCCCGGCTGCTGCACGCCGACGGCTATCGCATCGTCGGCGTGTCGGATTCCCGCGGCGCCGTGGTGTGCGACGGCGGCCTTGACCCTTACGCGGTGATGGCGGCGAAGGAAAAGGGCGGTTCGGTGACCGCTTGCGCCGGCGGCGGCGTGCGCGCGGTTTCCGACGACGAATTGCTGGCGACGCCCTGCGACGTGCTGGTTCCGGCGGCGCTGGAGGATCAGATTCACGGCCGCAACGCCGGGCTGATTAAGGCCAAGGTGGTGCTGGAGCTGGCGAACGGCCCGATCACCCCCGACGCCGATAAAATCTTGCAGGAAATGGGCGTCGTCGTGCTGCCCGACATCCTCGCCAACGCCGGCGGCGTAACGGTGTCGTACTTTGAATGGGTGCAGAACCGGCAGGGCTATTACTGGACGCTGGAGGAAATCCATCAGCGTTTGAAGGCGATCATGGAGACCGAAGGCCGCCGGGTGTGGGACCGCCGCGCGGCGCTGGGGGTCTCCATGCGCACCGCGGCCTACGCCCACGCGCTGGAGCGGTTGTCGGGGGCCATCGCGGCGCACGGCACCCAGGCGTTTTTCGTCGGATGAGGCGGCGCCTGAAGTAAGCTAAACACGCTGCTTGGCCGTTTTTTCACGCTTAGGGATTGTTGGTGAATGAAGGAGACGTCAGCCCTCCGTCAATCCGCCGCCGCGGGCCGCCAGTCCGGCGCCGCGGGACGGGAAACGCTGCTGCTGGCCATCGCTTTCGCCGCCGCTTATCTGCCGGTGGACTGGCTGACCTTCATTCACGAACGCCCCAGCCTGAACATTACGCCATGGAACCCGCCGGCCGGGCTCTACATGGCGTTTTTGCTGTGGACCGGCGCGCGCGGCCTGCCGTGGGTTTTCCTTACCCTGATTGCGGCCGATGTGGTGGTGCGTGGGCATCCCGCCTCCCCCGCCTCCCTCCTGCTGTCCAATTTGGTGATCGTCGCCGGCTATGGCGGGGCGGCGCATTTCCTGCGCCATCGCGCCGCCATTGATCTCGCCTTGCCGCGGGTGCGGGATGCGGCGTGGCTGACCGGCGTCGCTTTTTTGGTCGCCGCCGCGGTGGCGCCGGCCTTCATCGGCGTGTTCGTGCTGGACGGCGCGCTTCCCGCCGCCGACTGGCCGATATTGGCGTTCCAATATTGGCTGGGCGACGCCATCGGGGTTGCGGTGGTGACGCCGTTCCTGCTGCTGCTCCGTCCGCCATCGACCGAACCCGGCGCCGCGCCAGCGTGGCGCACGCCCGCCCTGCCCTCCCCCGCCCAG